>JANLZV010000302.1:0-1700 GCA_031366425.1 Pyrinomonadaceae bacterium
AACTCGTTTACCGAATCGTATCCGTAGGCTTGCCGAAAGGCGTTGTAGGCACCGACGAAATCTCGCTGCTCTGCGAGCGCGCGTCCCTGCTGCATATACGACTGCGATGCGTTGAAGCTGGCGCGGCGAAAATGGAGTTGATAGTCGACATTCGACGGGTCGGAGGCGAGCGCTAGGGTAAACTCCTGGGCCGCCTTCTCCCATTGCTGCGCTGCTTCATAGCGCATTCCCTCTTTAAAGTTTTTCTCACCCTTCTTGGCGAATGCCGCGATGGGCATCAGCAAAATGCAGAAGGCGAGCAATAACGAAACCGGAATGCGAGTGTTGATCTTCAATTTCATAGTTTCTCTCGGTGGAGGTCGACGATTCAGACGATGGTTAATCCTGCTCAGATAATGCCGCTCAGACTGCCGGGTGGCAAATACTCCGGCCTGGTGAACATGTACACGAGTATCAGTTGGTTTCGTTCCGCAAACCGTATGGCGGCAATCTTTTAGTTTCCTTGAAGCTGCACTCACTCTGGTTACGGCTGCGTGAAGTTTATCGTATCTTTTACTTGCCGGTCACTTTCCAGCGCTGATCTCATGGACGAAAGTTACGCGGTTGATCTCATGCAACGTAGAAATCCCGGAAAACACCTTCTTTAAAGCCGATTCACGCAAACTCCTGAGACCCTCGGCCTCAGCTGCGCGGCGCACTTCTGAACCAGGCCGGCGTTCGACAATCATTTCGCGAATATTATCGGATAAATCCAGCAACTCATGAATCGCTGTGCGGCCGCGATATCCCGTGTGATTGCACGAGTCGCACCCGACGTTTGCGTAAAACGACGTCTCGCGATGCTCCTCGAGCCGCAACCCTGACTCCGTCAATTCCTCATCCTTGGCGCGGTATTCCCGCTTGCAATAGGGACACAGGATCCGAATCAGCCGCTGCGCCAGCACGCAATTCAACGAAGAAACGAAGTTGTAGGGCTCGACGCCCATGTTCAAAAATCGACCGATAACATCGATGACGTTATTAGCGTGTACGGTTGTAAACACAAGATGACCGGTCAAGGCAGACTGGATGGCGATCTGCGCCGTCTCCGTGTCGCGAATTTCCCCGACCATGATCTTGTCCGGGTCGTGGCGCAGGATCGAACGGAGTCCACGATCGAAGGTTAGCCCCTTTTTTTCGTTTACCGGAATCTGGGTGATCCCGTGAAGTTGGTATTCAACCGGATCTTCGATCGTGACGATCTTATCTTCTTCATTTCGAATTTCGTTGAGCGCAGCGTAAAGCGTGGTCGTCTTGCCCGATCCAGTCGGTCCGGTTACCAGGACCATGCCGTATGGCTCAGCGATGTAGTGACGAAACTTTCTTAAGTCGTCCGCGTCAAACCCGACCACATCGAGATTCAGGTTGCGAAACTCTTCGTTGATCTGTTCCTTGTCGAGAATACGAATGACTGCGTCTTCGCCGTGAATCGTGGGCATGATCGAAACGCGGAAATCGACGTTGCGACCTTTGTAGCGAACGCGGAAACGGCCGTCCTGGGGCACGCGCCGCTCGGCAATGTCCAGTTCAGACATGACTTTGATACGCGAGATCAGCGTCTGATGGTAAGCCAAATCAATTGGATCAACTTTCGCGTAGAGCGCTCCATCGATTCGATACTTAACCTGAACTTCCGTGTCGCGAGTCTCAATATGTATGTC
>JANLZV010000324.1:0-4005 GCA_031366425.1 Pyrinomonadaceae bacterium
CGGAAAGCGTGTTTCGAAATTTTAGCATCGTGTTCGCTATTAAAGATGCGCGCCCCTGAAAACTCAAGAACGCGCGCAGTTCGTGGAGTCTAGGTAAGTATCGATCGCGAGTCAAACAAAGGGGAAGTGATAAGTCATAAGTGATAAGTGATAAGTGATAAGTGATAAGTGATAAGTGATAAGTGATGAGGTCCTATTCATCCCTCATCCCTCCGCCCTCATCCCTTGAAGTGCTCCCAGCCGCCGGGTTCGAGTTTCCACGTGCGCGGGCCTTCGGAAATTTGCACCGCGCCCTCGACGATCTCGCCGATGCGGGTAAGGGAAACGCCGTCAACCCGCGCGGGTAGTTTCGCGATATTCTCAGGACTGACCGTGAACAATAGCTCGAAGTCTTCACCGCCGTGCAGCGCGAGCATGAGCGGATCGAGCGCGCGTCGTCCGCAAAGATCGCGAACGAGCGGGTCGATCGGAATCAGCGCCGCATCGATCAAGGCGCCGACCCGGCTTTCATCGCAGAGATGATTGAGATCGGAAGAGAGACCATCGCTGATATCGATCATCGAGGTCGCGAGTTGCTGTTCGCCCAGCAACAGTCCCCAGCCGACGCGCGGCTCTGGTTGCAATTGGCGCAACAGAAGATAGTCGATCGGACTGCGATCACCCGGACTGCGATCACCCGAACTGCGATCACTTTCGGGCGAGCCCTCACTGGATTCGTTCGATGAAGTGTGGAGCCGCGCAGAGCGCTCAAGCAGACGCAGGCCGGCGCTGGCATCACCCAGAAAACCTGTCACGAAAATCTGATCACCGGGTTGCGCACCGGAACGCAGAATTGCGCGCCCAGTCGCACATTCCCCAATCACAATCGAATCGATCACTGTCTTATCGGGAGTGCGCGAAGTGTCTCCGCCGATCAATTTAATTCCATAGCGATCGGCGAGTCGGAACAATCCATCATAGAAGCTCGTGGCAAAATCAGAGTTCCACCGCGCTTCCTGAATCCCGAGTGACAACATGGCCCATCGCGGACGCGCGCCCATCGCAGCTATGTCAGAAAGAGAAACGGCCAGGGCCTTATGACCGAGCAATTGTGGCAGGGTGGTTTCATGACGAAAGTCGATGTCTTCGACCAGGAGATCGGCTGAGATTACTACGTGGGAAATATCGCTAGGGGAAAACACCGCAGCGTCGTCTCCGATGCCACGGATTAATCCACTCGAAGCAACTTGCGCTGCTGAGCGTTTCCGAATTTCCTTGATGAAATCGAATTCGTTCATTGAAGGAGCAGGGAATCGACTCAATCTGCGAGCAGGAAAAATCGTCGGGATGACAAGCCGCGTTCGCCGCCTAAAGATTGCGACGAAGCGACTCAAGGCCGGCTTCGATCTTTTCGATCGAGGTGGAGAATGAAAAACGCAGATGCCCTTCGCCGTGCGCACCAAAAACGACGCCGGGGACGGTGGCGACCTGAGCGCGTTCGAGAAGTATTTCGGCCGCCTGGCGGCTATCCGCGCTGATGCGGGTCACGTCTGGAAACGCATAGAAAGCGCCCGCCGGTGCTTCGCAGGTTAGGCCCAGCTCGTTGAGTCCGGCCAGAAGCAAGTCACGACGATCGCGATAGGCCGCGAGGTTGGTCGCTAGCATATCGGATTCAGTTGTGAAGGCTGCCAGCGCGGCCCACTGAGTTGGTGTCGAAACTCCGTTTGAGGAATACAGCGTCGTCTTGCGCAGGCCGGTCATCCATGGTTCAGGCGCGACGGCGTAACCAAGTCGCCAGCCGGTCATGGCATACGACTTCGAAAGGGTAAAGGAAGTGATGGTGCGTTCAAACATTCCGTCGATCGAAGCGATCGAGCAGTGCTCGCCGTCGTAAACCAAATCCTCGTAAGCCTCGTCCGCGAACACAACCAGATCCCTGTCTTTCGAGAAACGCGAAACTGCTAAGGCTTCGTCGCGAGTGAAGACTACTCCAGTGGGATTTTGCGGCGTGTTGTAATAAATCGCGCGGGTGCGTTCGGTCGCGTAGCGCGCCAGGGTCTTTTCGAAACCGTCGGTGCGCGCTTCGTCAGTCGGCACCAGCACGGTCTTCCCTTGTGAGTATGCGATTAGATCTTTTATCGGCGTCCAGAAAGGGGAGAACACGAGTATTTCATCGCCGGGATCGATTACTGATTGGAACGCGCCAAATAATCCCTGCATGCCGCCATTAACGACGATCACGTCGGCAGCGTCGGCAGGAATTTTATTTTTTGTCCGTAGCTTCGCCGCAATTGCCTCGCGGAGTTCGGGAATGCCTGACGAGGGCGCGTAGCGAGTTTTGTTTTCAGCCAGAGCCCGGCCCATGGCCTCCTTCACAAACTCGGGCGTCTGCATGTAAGGTTCGCCGCCTTCAAACTGGTGGACGGCGGCGCCTCCCGCGCGCAATTTCATTATCCGGTTGCGAATATTTACGATGTCAGAAAAGCCAATTTCATCGAGCCGTGAGGCCAGGCGGAAAACGCTTGAAGACGCTGGAGATGTTGCCACTATGAGAACTAGTTCCTTCCGAAATGCAATTGTCGAAGTGGAATGAAGGCGGATTATAACTTGGCGCACGAAGACCGTCTAGCGAACGCCCCAGATAAAGCGGATGGGCGCGGCCGCGGTCTACGTTCTTCATTCCCGATCTGTGGAAATCCTTCCCGACCCTGAAGCTATACTTTTAAGAATCAGTTTTAACTAATGACCGCTAAATGTAAGTGTTGACACGGTCAACGCGGGGGCAGTAACATGGCGGCTCGCCGGGCTGCTGGCAAACTCGCCACTAGGCTCCCAACTTTTCTAACCGGGAATTCGCGGTACTTCTGTCAGGAAAGAAAGCTTCGACGCCGTTTGGATCATGGTCCGTCCTGCCGTAATCATCCCCGAAAAACTCTTCTTCAAGATTGGTGAGGTATGCGAACTCGCCGGGGTGCAGGCGCATGTGTTGCGCTATTGGGAGTCGGAGTTTCCGATGCTGGCTCCGCAGAAAAATCGCGCCGGGCAGCGCGTTTACCGGAAGCGCGATGTCGAGATTGCCTTGCGCGTGAAAGAGCTGCTTTACGAAGACCAATACACGATTGCCGGAGCGAAGAAGAGACTAGCCAACGACCTGCGAGCCGGCGGTAAGATCAAATTGGGTTCAGGAGAAAACGGAGAAGATTCCTCGCCAGCGGACTTTGGCGACGGATCAGATCGGGCGACCAAGATGACCTCGGCTGCCGCATCACCTCCCGGCACGCGTACCGCTGAAGATCGAAAAGCCCTGAAACAGATTTCCACTGAATTGCGCGATCTCCTCGCGTTGCTCGAAGGCCCAAAATCCTCCAGGAAGTAGTCGGCAGTTTCTTTTCACTAGAATTTTATTCCAGCCGATAGCAGCGTTGGTAGAACGCAAATTAACAGTTTGCGTTACCGCGTTTTTGCAGAGATACTAGGCCAGACGGGACGTGGCGCAGCCTGGTAGCGCGCACCCTTGGGGTGGGTGAGGCCCCGAGTTCGAATCTCGGCGTCCCGACCAGTTTGAGGGCTTTCAACTTCACGGTTGGAAGCCCTCTTTGATTTTTAAGGTCAGTCGTTCAGCTCGGCGATCACAATTTCCGAAGTCAATATCTTATGCACCGGACACTTCTGCGCGATCTCCTGAAGGCGCATTCGCTGGACGTCGTCGAGCGCACCTTCGAGATCCACTGATCGCTGAATGCGATGCGCATAGCCTTCGGCCGTATGAGTGCACTCTTCGCAGTCAGCCGCATGAAGCCGATCGATTCGCAGCCTGACGATTACCCGCGCTAAGGGCCACGCTTTTCGTTTTGCATACAGCATCGTCGTCATCGAGATGCAACTACCGAGCGCGCCGAGGAGCAGCGTGTAGCTGGCGGCGCCCAGATCGACGCTGTCCAGATTCACGGTGCCGCTCCAGTCAGGCGCCCCGCTTCCCTGCCCGATTTTCACTCCCAGCTCGCGCACATCTGCCGGGGCGCTGAC
>JANLZV010000350.1:0-3858 GCA_031366425.1 Pyrinomonadaceae bacterium
TGTGGTCGATCATGACGATGCTGATTGCAGTCGCGTCGCAGTTCTCCTGTTCCACAGGCCAGCAATCCACCTCAGCAGGTGGGCCAGGCGCCTCCCAGACGACGGCCACACCCGCCAAGGTCGGCTTTGAAGCGGATCTCGAATATGTCCGCAAGGGGCAGTACACCTACGTTTGGGTTTTCGCGCGCAAAGACGGGAAACCTTTCGACAAGGAAGACGCCACTTACCTCAGGACCAATGCGACTCAAGTGGTTGATTGGGTCTCGACGGACGGCGGGAAACGCGTGATCGCAGGAACAAACTTTGATCTGGCGCTGGGAAATCTAGAATTGATCAAGAAACGCTTCGTTGTCGAAGACTACACAAGCAAGTGAAGTCAGAACCACCTGCGTAAGCGGGTGGGGACTCTCTTGACTCACCTTGCGTGCGAATCAGCCCTTTGTCCGCCCGCTGACGCAGGCGGTTCTGACCTAGGTCACCAGCACCAACTTACCAAACTGCGCGCGGTCTTCCATCAACTCGTGCGCGCGACGCGCTTCAGCCAGCGGCAGCGATTGGTCCACGACTGCGCGAATCTTTCCGCTCTCCACAAACTTCATCGCCTGTAGTAGTTCCGCTTTTGAACCCATGAAAGATCCGAGAATCGTGAGGTGTTTGTAAAAGACCATTCGCAGATCCGTCTGGGCCGCGAAGCCGCTGGTAGCGCCGCAGGTAACCAGCCGGCCGTTGGTTTTGAGCGAAGCGATCGAGCCCGGCCAGGTGGCAGCTCCAGTATGCTCGAAAACCACGTCCACTCCTTTGCGCCCTGTCAGTCGCTTCACTTCTTTAGGCCACGCCGCATCGCTGTAGTTCACAACTTCGTCGGCTCCCAGTTCCCTGGCCTTCGCGAGTTTTTCTTCGGAGCTCGCCGTGGCAATCACGCGCGCGCCAAGTAGTTTGGCCACTTGAATCCCGATCGAACCCACGCCACTCCCTGCTGCGTGGATCAACACATCTTCACCCGGCTGCACCGCCGCGCGGGTTACCAGCATGTGCCAGGCTGTTACGGTGACGAGCGGCAAGGCGGCCGCTTCTTCCCAACTCAGTCTGGGCGGCTTCGGAATAACATTGACGGCCGGCGCCGCCACGAATTCGGCGTAACCGCCGTCGCGTCGATAGCCAATCATGTCGTAGTCGCGGCAGAGATTGTCACGGCCCGCCAGGCACTCTTCGCAGTGTCCGCATGAAACCCCGGGATGCAGCATCACTTCGTCTCCGGCGCGAACCCAGGTCACCAAAGGCCCAGCTTCGCGGACGACTCCAGCAATGTCATTGCCCAAAATGTGAGGCAGCGGGATCTCGATGCCCGGCAGACCGCCACGTACCCAGACGTCAAGATGATTAAGCGCGCAGGCCCGCACCTCGACTAACACTTCATTGGCTTTGATCGCAGGTTCAGGCGCGTCGGCATACTCCAGCACCTCCGGCCCACCATGTTGGTTGAAGACGACAGCTTTCATGTGAACAAGGCAGTAGCCCGTGTGTCAGCCAGGGCTAGTTTTTCAATTTGGACGAGTTGAACTAACTGAAATCGATTCTTCCTGAATCTGGTCCGGTGAGGTCTCGGCCTGTTGGCGCGCGTGATAAGACGAACGCGTGAGTGGGCTTGATTCTATGTGCTTGAAGCCCATTGCCATTCCCAGCTCGCGCCAACGTTCGAATTCCGCAGGAGTGACGTAACGCTCAACTGGAAGTCGCCGCGCGTGAGGTTGCAAATACTGTCCGATTGTCATGATGTTACAGGAGACGGCGCGCAGGTCTCTCATCAGTTCGACCACCTCGTCAAACGTCTCGCCCAGTCCGACCATGATTCCGCTCTTAGTCAACATGCCACGGGCTTCACGATCTCGGCGCGCTGCCGACCGTTGCAGAAGAGTCAGCGTCTGTTGGTAGACAGCGTCCGGACGAACGCGCCGGTAAAGCCGCGCGATCGTTTCTGTGTTGTGATTGAGCACGTCCGGTTGGGCATCGAGCACTGCATCGAGCGCCGCTTCATCGCCATTGAAATCAGGAATCAGCACTTCGATCTTGCAGTCAGGATTTAACACGCGCACCTGGCGAATTGTTTCCGCCCAATGGCTGGCCCCGCCATCCGGCAGATCGTCGCGATTGACGGACGTGATCACCGTATGGGCCAGGTTGAGATGGCGCACGGCTTCGGCCACATGACGCGGCTCATCGACGTCGAGTGAACCGGGTTGGCCTTTGCCGACCGCACAAAAGCCGCAGTGGCGCGTGCAAATGTCGCCCCCCAACATGAACGTCGCAGTGCGATCTGACCAGCATTCGAAAATGTTCGGGCAACGCGCTTCCTGACAAACGGTATGCAGATTGAGTCCCTCAATCAGTTTCAGAACGTTGTTCTGATTCACCGGATCGCCGAGACGGATCTTCAGCCAATCGGGTTTCGGGGCACGCGGTTTGGGGTTACTAATGACGGTTAGTTCGCGGGACAACGGATTCTCCTTAAAATGCGAAAAGACATTCTAGCATCGCCAAATCCGAATAGGCACCTGGCCGCTCGCCGCTTGCTGCGCGCAGGTTAGGCCGGCCAACGTAAACAGATGCAAACAACAGTTTGCGCTAACGGAAGTTGCGTTATACTGCTCCCCGATTCGGCCAATAATTCGACCAATGGTTCGACCATTCGTTCGACCCGACTCTTGCAGCTTGCCCAGCATCCCCGGAGGTATTCAGTTATGAAACAAAGCAAACGTTTATTCACCACTTGCGGTCTCCTCCTGTTATTCGGGACGTCGTTATCTGTACGCGCCGACATCGCGCGACCGACGCCTTCTCCCGATAAACCAAAAGTCGTGTTGCACACGAGCATGGTGGTCACCACTGACAGTAAAGCTTATGACGCGCGTTTGCAGATTTCTCCTGAGAGCCTGGAGGCCCTTCGCGCCGCGATCAATGAAATGCCCGCCAACGGCTCGACTGCGCGGTCTTCGGGTGGGTCGATAACGCAACGGCTCGCCGCTAGCCCGACGCGAACGTTGATGGCCGGACTGCTGATGTTCATGTCGCTTTCGTTTGCGGGAATCTGGCTCGCGCGCTCGGTCCAAACCCGTGGACAGAAAACCGTAGTTTGCTTGTTGTTGAGTACGGCAGTTCTGGGAGCGGCAGCAATTATTACGCAAGCAAACGCGGGACCTCCGCCTTCGTGGCAGTGGCGCAAACTATCGAGCAACCTAACCAAGGGTCGACCGACCTATGCGAGCGTAAACATCGAACTGGTGTCGGATGGAAACGGAATTAAGCTGATTGTTCCGGTAACGCCGGGCGCCAAAGGCGACGATTAGTCACTCGACACAAACGATCTGAGCAGCTTCAGGTTCTGCAGATCCACCCGTGGATCTTTGTAAGGTGTCTCCAGAATAAAGGCGGCGTGGGCCAACTTCGGATGTTGGGCCACGCGACGCAGCGCCTCAGTGCCAATGTGTCCTTCGCCGATGTGCCAGTGGCGATCCACTCGCGAATTATACACAGCGCGCGAATCATTGAAGTGTATGGCCCGCACGTTTTTCGTTTTCACCGTACTCTCAATCTTCTGAATCAACGCTTGCAGTCCATCCTCCTCGCGCAGGTCGTAACCGGCGGTGAAGGCGTGAGCCGTGTCGAAACAGACGCCGAGCGGCAACTGTGGACTCGCGTCCATGATTTGTCGAAGGTGTTCAAAACGGTGACCTATACATGCACCCTGCCCCGCCGTGTTTTCCAAAAGAATCCGCAGCTTACCCATCTTTAGTCCGCGACAGGCGACATTCAGACTCTCGCTGCAAGTGGTGAGTCCGTCAGCTTCACACGATCCGCGCG
>JANLZV010000377.1:0-8476 GCA_031366425.1 Pyrinomonadaceae bacterium
TCAAAGACAAGGTGAGCAAGCGGACGTTAGACCCGGGACGTTGGACCTTGGACGTGGGACGTTGGACGTTGGACCTTGGACGTTGGACTTTGGACAAAAACGCTCAAGTAATCTTCCAGACACGTTTTCGATTCCGCTCCTCGTTAAAAATCGCCAGGGTTATCAAAATCTTTGTCGCTTGATCACGCTGATGAAGTTGCGCGTCCCGAAACACGCAAAGCCGGGCGAGTGTGCCGTCACTCCGAATGAACTGGCGGAACACGCAGAGGGGTTGATTTGCTTGACGGGTGATCACTTTGGGCCATTAGCAAAAGCGCTTCAACCGAGAGACGCAGAGAGCGTTAAGGATGCGCAGAGAAGATCAGAGTGGTTGGTTGACGTGTTCGGCAAAGGAAATGTCTATGCCGAGTTGCAGCGCCATCTCAATCGCACCGGGGAGGCGCGCAATCAAGTCGTAGTGGAAATAGCCAGGCATTTAAGTTTGCCTTTGCTGGCGACGAACGGCGTGAGCCAGGCGACTCGCGGGCAACGCGAAGTTACCGATGTGTTCACCTGCATTCGAAATCACGTGCGACTGGAAACTGCGGGGCGCTTGCTGGCGACAAATTCCGAACGATATTTGAAATCGCCAAAAGTTATGACGCGGATATTTTCCGATCTGCCGGAAGCTATTGCTAACACGGTTGAGCTTTCCTCACGGCTCGATTTTACCCTCGCCGATCTTGGTTACGAGTTTCCCAAATATCCCGTGCCCTCCGGAGAGACGATGACGTCTTTTTTAAGACAGCGCACCGAAGCCGGCGCCCGCCAGCGCTATCCCGGCATGAATGGAAAACCCACTTACGAGCGGGCGTGGAAACAGGTTGAGCGCGAGCTAAAGCTGATCGAAAAACTGAAGCTCGAAGGTTATTTCCTGATCGTTTGGGACATTGTGCAGTTTTGCCGCGCCCAGGGAATTCTGATTCAAGGTCGCGGCTCGGCAGCCAACAGCGCAGTCTGTTACAGCCTCGGCATTACCGCCGTCGATCCGGTGGGAATGGAATTATTGTTTGAACGATTTCTTTCTGAAGAGCGCGGCGAGTGGCCGGACATCGATCTTGATTTGCCGAGCGGCAACCAACGCGAGCGCGCGATTCAGTACGTTTACGAACGTTATGGAAAACTTGGCGCCGCGATGACTGCCAACGTGATTACCTATCGCGGCAAATCAGCCGCCAGGGAAGTGGGCAAAGTTCTCGGATTTGACGATGAAACCCTGGCCCGGCTTTCCGGCCTGGTCCACACATGGGAATGGAAAGATCCGAAAGACACCACGGAGCGACAGTTTCGCGATGCGGGGCTAAATATAAAAAACCCTCGAATTCAAAAGTTCTTTCAGCTTTATCAAAGAGTGCAGGATCTGCCGCGCCATCTGGGCCAACATTCGGGCGGCATGGTGATTTGCCAGGGCCAACTCAATTCGGTGGTGCCGCTTGAGCCCGCCTCGATGCCCGGGCGCGTGGTAGTACAGTGGGACAAAGAGGATTGCGCGGATCTGGGTCTGATCAAAGTTGATCTGTTGGGCCTCGGGATGATGGCCGTGCTGGAAGATTCAATCCAATTAATTCGCGAGTCGTACCATGAAGAAGTGGATTTGGCCCACTTGCCGCAGGACGACACAAAAGTTTATGCGGCTTTGCAAAAGGCCGACACGATTGGACTGTTTCAGGTTGAGAGTCGCGCCCAAATGTCGTGTCTGCCGCGGCTTCATCCAACCAGGTTTTACGACATCGTGGTGCAAGTGGCGATCATTCGTCCCGGACCGATCGTCGGTAACATGGTCCATCCATATTTGAAACGCCGGCAAGGCCGCGAGCCGGTCGTCTATGCGCATCCTTTGCTGGAGCCGGTTTTGAAACGGACCCTCGGCGTGCCGCTATTCCAGGAGCAGTTGCTCAAGATCGCGATGATCTGCGCCGGTTTTTCCGGCGGTGAGGCCGAGGAGCTGCGGCGGGCTTTTGGTTTCAAACGCTCGGAAGCACGGATGAAGGAAATTGAAATAAAACTTCGTCGCGGCATGGCCCAGGAGGGGATTCCTCCGAAAACGCAAGATGAGATTGTGCAGTCGATCACTTCGTTTGCGCTTTATGGATTTCCTGAATCACACGCGGCGAGTTTTGCTTTGATAGCTTATGCCAGCGCGTATCTGAAGTGTCATTACCTCGCGGCGTTTACCGCGGCAATTCTGAATAATCAGCCAATGGGTTTTTATCAGCCGTTCACCTTGGTGAAAGACGCGCAGCGGCACGGATTGAAAGTGAAACCGGTGGATGTCTGCCAGTCGGATTGGTTGTGCACGATTGAAGGAGAAGTCCAGGGTCCAAAGTCCAAGGTCCAAAGTCCGAAGTCCAAGGTCCAAAGTCCGAAGTTGAAAACTCCAGACGAGGAGAGGGCAATGAACATTGAGCGTGAGGCTCTGGAGACGTTGGTTCTTCGTCTCGGACTTAAGTATGTGAAAGGGTTGAGCGAGAGTTCGGGAAAGGCGATTGTGCGAGCGCGAACAGAGCGCGCTTTTTCCAGCATCGATGATCTGCATCTGCGCGTTCCTGAACTACGCAGAGATGAAATGAGAAAACTGGCGGCGGTGGGCGCGTTGAATTTTATTCAGAGTAGGACAGGCATTCCTGCCTGTCCCTCCTCGAGCCGGACTTTCACCAGTGAAAGCGCAATATTGGACAGGCAGGAATGCCTGTCCTACACAAACCGGCGTGATGCCTTGTGGCAAGTTGAGCGGGTCACCCGGCCGGCCGGAGAAATGTTTAAAGAGTTGCAGGAGCAGGACGGCAACTCGCCCCTAACACCCATGACTCGCCCCGAGAGAATGGCCGCCGATTTTCGCGGCACCGGATTAACTGTCGGGCGCCATCCGGTTGCCTACCATCGGGCTGAGTTGAACAAGCTGGGCGCCAGCCGCGCGATAGAGATTCAGCGCTGGAGCCATGGGAGCGCGATTAGAGTTGCCGGCTGGGTGATAGTGCGTCAGCGTCCGGGCACGGCCAAGGGATTTGTGTTTTTGACTTTGGAAGACGAGACAGGAGTGGTCAACATCATCATCACGCCCCAGTTGTTTGATCAAAATCGTCGGGTGGTGGTGGATCAACCGTTTCTCTTAATTGAAGGGACTCTACAGAATCAGGACAATGTTATTTCGGTAAAGGCAAAACGTATTCGTCCGCTGTCATTGACGGTTGTCGCCGCGCCGTCGCACGACTTTCATTAGCAGAAGCCCGCCCGTCCGGGGGGGCTCTTTTCAATCAGATATCGGAGCGTCGCTGTTGATCGGACTACCCGCAGGGAAAAAGCCCTCCCTGACGGTCGGGCTTCTGCCGTTTCGCAGAGTCAGCAGTACTCTGTTTTGCGTTTCGCGCTTTGAATTTCCAATCCCCTAACCCCCCAAAGGAGAAGCATCAGTGAAAATCAAAAAGCGGCCTCTCGGCCTCTATTTAATCAACATCGGTTACCAGCTGGTGGGCTGCGCGCTGGCCGGATTAATCCTGGGCGTCTGGAGAGCGCGAGAAACTGACGCGGCATAGCTCACAAAAGTTTTCTTGCAAGCTTCGGGGAATTAAGTAAACTCGCCGTTGCAATGTCGAATGGGAGCATCGGCGATCATTTGTGGGCCGAGATGACCGACGGTCAGAAGGTAAGTGCTGTCTCCCGAGGCCAGGCAACATTAAAACAGCTAAGCCAGGGACTGCTGGACGGCTCGGAAGTTCTGCGCAACGTCTGTCGCGAAGTGTTGGCGCACACCGATTCGTCGTTTGAGGATCTGGTGGTCGAGGACAAGGAACTGAGCACGCTCGCGGACGCGCTCAGCCAGGCGGCCCATCAGCGTAGTTTACGGCCGCGGCCCAATAGCAAACCGAGTGAGCGCACCGACCGGACGCTCCCCAAACAGCGCTTTGGTCTGCCGCAGGGTTTTGTGCCACGCCTGCAGCGTTACGGTCGCGCGGTGCTGTTGGAGTTGAACTTTTATCGGCTGCCAAACGGCCAGGAGTTCATCCCATGTCACCCAACCGGGACGCTCGGTGCGCGGCAACATCTATATGCGTTGCTGACTGGCGATCAGTTTCTCAATAGCAAACGCGGATCGGTTTACGTCCGCCACGATGGGCGGATTTTTGACTACAGCGTTGATACGGCAAACCCGTCGGGCGATATCTTCGATACGGGTTACACCATTTACGACCTGGAACGAACTGGAACATATGCGCCCGCGCCGAAGCGACGCAAGAACAGAAAAGGGCGGGCGCAGTTGCAGCAAAAACGCGCAGCCGCCGGCCGCTAGCAAATCGCCACAACCGATCGATTAACCTGGACCAAGTATCTGAAAACTAGAATGATAGAAAACGATGCCGGAAACTCGCCTTTGTTCGATCGCAGGCCTTGGGGAACTTTTACCGTGCTCGACGAAGCCGACGGATTCAAAGTAAAACGAATCGAAGTCTTGCCGGGCAAGCGTCTGAGTTATCAAAAACATGCGCAACGGGCTGAGCACTGGTTTGTAGTTAACGGATTGGCGAAGGTAACTCTCGATGGCGACGAGATCATGGTTGCGGCTGGCGAGGCGATCGACATTCCCACTGGCGTGGCCCATCGGGTAGAGAATCCGGGCGATGTCAATTTAGTTTTTATCGAAGTGCAAAGAGGTGGATACCTCGGGGAAGACGATATTGTGCGCTTGCAGGATGATTTTGGCCGGGCGCCGGCCGAGGTCGAAAGTCAACCTGGAATCGCCGTTCCCGAGGAGTTAATCGACTGAATAGGGGCAAGCGACTTCGAGCTCCCAGCTTCTTAGTAGTCCCGCCGCTGTTAACTTTCATTTTACTTGAAACTCGGTTTTCGTTTGTCACGGGCCATTCGAGATCGCCGATCGCCGCGACAAACAGGATGAACAATGCCAGATTCTGAACTTCTGCCCACTGATCAGCTCGCGGGTACAACTCCGGCGCCGGAAGTTGCGCCCGCCGAGCAAAAGCTTTGGTCGGCCATTCGCGAGTCGATACGTGGCAGCCATCGCAATTACACCGAAGGGCCAATCGGCCGGGCTATCATCATGCTGGCGATCCCAATGGTGCTCGAGATGTTCATGGAGAGCATCTTCGCGGTCGTGGACATCAAGTGGGTTTCTTATCTTGGCGCCGACGCGATGGCTACAGTCGGGCTGACAGAGTCGCTGTTGACACTGCTTTACGCGATCGCCATCGGCTTGAGTATTGGTGTGACTGCGACAATCGCGCGAAGAGTTGGCGAAAAAAATCCTGACGGAGCGGCGCGGGTGGCCATTCAGGCGATCGCGCTGGGTTTGATTGTCTCTCTGTTGATTGCATTGGTTGGAGCGCCACTCGCGCCGCAATTGCTTTCGCTCATGGGGGCGTCGCCGTCTGTAGTCGAGAGTGGGGTCGGGTTCACACGCGTGATGCTCGCGGGTAACGTCACGATCATGATGCTCTTCATGATCAACGCGATCTTTCGCGGCGCGGGCGATGCGGCGATCGCGATGCGCGTCCTCTGGATGGCAAATGCCATCAACATCGTCCTTGGCCCATGTCTGATATTTGGTCTTGGGCCATTTCCTAAAATGGGAATCGTGGGTGCCGCAGTAGCAACGAATATCGGTCGCGGCACGGGAGCGCTCTACGCGTTTAGCCGGCTCATTCGTGCCGGTGGCCGTTTTGAGATTCAGCGACACCATTATCGATTGGAGCCGGCAATCATGGCGCGGCTGATTCGGTTGTCTGCCGTAGCAACTTTCCAGGTGTCGATTGGGATGACAAGTTGGATTGGCCTCGTGCGCACGATTTCGAGTTTCGGCACTGACGTAGTCGCCGGATACATCGTCGGCATTCGCGTGATCCTGTTTGCCTTGCTGCCTTCGTGGGGGATGTCCAACGCGGCGGCGACGATGGTGGGGCAGGCACTGGGCGCGGGAAAGCCAGATCGCGCTGAGCGAGCTGTTTGGATTGCCGGCTTCTACAACATGATTTTCCTCGGCGTGGTGGGCCTAATCTTTGTCCTCTTCGCTAACCAGATAGTCGGTCTGTTTACGCATGATCCAAAGGTCGCGCCTTACGGGGTTGACTGCTTGCGCATCGTGGCTTGCGGGTTTCTCTTTTACGCCTGGGGCATGGTGATTAGCCAATCGTTCAACGGCGCCGGCGACACCTGGACTCCGACCATCATAAATTTATTCGTGTTCTGGCTCTGGGAGTTGCCGCTGGCTTATGTGCTGGCGATTGTTCTCGGCATTGGCCCACGCGGGGTGTTCCTGGCCATCACGATTGCCTTTTCAACTCTCGCAGTAGTGAGCGCAGTCGTGTTCCGGCGTGGCAAATGGAAATCGAAAGCCGTTTGAAATTCTGTCCAGTCGTCCATCCCCTGATGAGCTTGCCAAGCGCAAGTGCTAGACTTCACGCAACGTCATGAAGCCAACGGTCATGAAATTTGGCGGCACGTCTGTGGAAGACGCCAGCGCCTTTGCAAATGTTGCTGAGATCGTCTCGCGCGCAGTTGCCGCAGGGCGGCGGCCCGTGGTGGTTGTCTCCGCGATGAGCGGTTTCACCGATGCTCTCCTCGCCGCCGTCCTGGAAGCCAGGAATGGGATTGCGGCTGAGGCGATCTCTATTCTCAATCCACATTTTGCACGTCACCGCGTCGTAGTCGATCAATTGATGGGAACCGGGAACACAGACTTTTTGAAGTTTCTGGTAAACAGCGAAAATGAGATTCAGGATTTGTTGAGCGCGCTAGCGGCCGAACGTGAACGAGAAACGCCCGAGCATTTTTACCGCGACGCAATTGCGTCGTTTGGCGAACGATTGTCTGCCGCGCTGTTGGCTGCGGTATTGAATGCCGGCGGAACATTAGCCGCGGACGTGGATGCGCGCCGTTGCATCATCACTGACGACCACCATGGCGCCGCCGCGCCCTTGATGGAAGAAACGTTTCGACGAACGCGCGTAGAGTTGGAGAGTCTGATTGAATCTTCAATCGTCCCCGTGTTGGGCGGTTTCATCGGTTCGACCGTGAGCGGGGAGACGACCACGCTCGGCCGTGGGGGCTCAGACTACACGGCTGCGCTCCTCGGCGCGGCGCTGTCGGCTGAAGAAATTCAGATCTGGACCGACGTCTCAGGGGTGTTGACGGCCGACCCACGCGTGGTGCCGAACGCAGTCTCAATTTCTCGTCTCTCTTTTGCTGAAGCGGCGGAGCTGGCATATTTCGGAGCCAAAGTACTCCATCCGAAAACGCTGCAGCCGGCGGTTGAACGCGACATACCCGTGCGGATCTGCAACTCGCGCGCGCCTGAAAGTGAAAATACTTTGGTAGGCTCGGAGACGGAGAAGTCACCTGAGACTGTGAAGTCGATCGCACATAAATTTGGAGTTACCACGGTGCAGGTAACCTCGGCGCGGATGCTCGGTGCTTACGGTTTCCTGCGCGCGTTGTTTGAAGTGTTCGATCGACATCGCACGGCGGTGGATGTGGTGACCACATCGGAAGTCAGCGTTTCGCTTTCGCTTGACGACACGAGTGCGCTGCCGGCTATCGTCGCGGAACTTGAAGCGTTCGGGACTGTTTCGGTTGAAGCTGGACGCGCGATAGTCTGCATCGTTGGTGAAGGGCTGCGCAGCACTCCCGGAATCGCGGCGCGTATTTTTTCGACGATCAGCGATATCAACGTGTCGCTGATTTCACAGGGTGCTTCGCGAATCAACCTGACCTTCGCGGTAGAAGAAGCGCGAGCTGCGGAAGCGGTGAGACGTCTGCACCAGGAATTTTTCGGAACTCCGGTACGCGAAACCGAACCCGCAAGTGATCCCAAATCGGAAGTTCCACGTTTGGCCAAAGCCGTGAACTAAATGATCGTGTAGCGCGATCGAATGCATATGGAACTATTTGAGCTAACCCGTAAACTGATCGACATTCCTTCTGTCACCGGCGACGAGAAAGCGGTGGGCGAGTTTCTTAAGATATTCCTGGAAGAGCGTCAGTATTTCGTTAAACTGCAGGAAGTCGGGCCCGGACGTTTTAATGTCGTCGCCAACGTCTCCAGCGGTGCGCCGCCACGCGTAGTTTTCTCGACGCACATGGACACCGTACCGCCGTACATCACCTCCAGCGAAGACGAGGTGCGCATCTATGGCCGCGGGGCATGCGATGCGAAGGGAATCATTGCAGCTCAGATCATGGCCGCGGAGCGTTTGCGCGAGGAAGGCATCGATGAGCTTGGCTTGTTATTCACGGTCGATGAAGAGATGGCCAGCCTCGGCGCGCAAGTGGCCAATCAGCAGAAAGATAACGGTCAAACTAGTTTTCTGATTAATGGCGAACCGACCGATAATAAGTTGGCTGCGGCCACGAAGGGATCGCTGCGCGTAAATATCAAAACACACGGACGCGCGGCGCATTCGGCATATCCAGAGCAGGGTGAATC
>JANLZV010000397.1:0-15112 GCA_031366425.1 Pyrinomonadaceae bacterium
ACCAGTCGCCCAATTGTTCGCCTGCTTCAGGATCAAGCATTCCCGACGACACCTGGGAGTCGTCATCATCTTTCATGGCCGACTTCGCCGAAGCCACTCACGACTTACTGATGGAGGACTCGGCCACGAAGCGCGCGGCCGCAGCTCGACGTTTGCAGGCTCTGCGACGACCATTAGCTTCGCCATATCTCATCGCGGCACTGGCAGACGACGCAACTGAAGTGCGATGGGCTGCTGTCGAATCTCTCGGCCATCTCGGCGATGAAGCAGCGCTTGCACCCCTCAACGCACTCCTGGGCTCAACCAGGGATGCGGCCCTTCAACAAGTCGTTTCTCAGGCAATGCTTTCCATCGCGGCGCGTGCAAGTCATGTCTCCAGCACTTCTGAACAGCCTTACCCTAGTGAGGACGAACTCATCGAAAAGGAACGCCAACTCGCCGGCGAGATCGCCGTTTTGCGCGAGGCCGAATCCCAACAACTCAGGCAGATTGAGAACGCGAACGCAGATGCACGTAGACGGTCGGTGGAAGAGTCTCGGCAAACGGCGCAATTCGTGAGCGAAGAGCGGACGTCAAACGCTGCGCAGCGACTGGAAGAGTTGGAATCCGTCCGCAGGACGGCAGAAATCGAGACTCGGGAGCGCGTTGCTGCGGAACGCCAGCTACTCGGCGCGATCGAATTGTTGCGCGCAGCGGAAGAGGCTCAAGCTAGGCGGATCAATGGTGCGGAATCAGTCTTACGCGGTCAGGAAGAGGCTTTGCAGCTGGCGGCGTCGCGCGCGAAACAACAGGCCGCGGAGCGATCGCAACGAATTGCCGAGCTGGAAATATCTTTGCGCGAGGCGAAGGCAGCGGCCGACAATGCGGTCCAAACGGAACGCAATCTGGTTGCTGAAACTGCTGAACTGCGAGACGCCGAAGTTCAATTGATTAAGCGCAAGCAACAAGCCGAGGCGGCTTTCCACACTCAGGAACTAGCGATGCAGCAGGCGGAGCGCGAGGCGCAACACCAAATCGAAATGCACCAGCGCCGGTTTGCCGAGTTGCAGTCAAGCCTGCGCGACGCGCAAGCCACGACCGCAGAACGGGTCAAGGACGAACAAGAGTTAAGCGCGGCGATCCGATCGCTTCGCGAACAGGAGACTGCGCTCGTCGGTCGTCTGAAGGAGGGCGAGAATTCCCTGCGAAGTCTCAAAGACGCATACCGGCAATCTGAGGCACAGCTACTTCGCGATCGCGACGAGCATGAGTCGCGCCTGACCGAACTGGAAGATTTACGTCGAGAGTTGCAGCTAGCTGCTGATAGCCGCGCCAAAGAGGCGCAGCATCTGGCCGGAGAGATTGAGGCCTTGCGGCAAGTGGAGTTGGACCATCGGCAACGCATCGAAGTTGCGAAGGATGCGCTCAAATCACAGCAACATGCGTGCGCTCAGGCGGAGACAGACGCTCAGCGTTATAGCGAAGAGGAAAACGCAGTTCTGACCCGACTCAGTACGCTCCGCTCGTCGATCGAAGCGGAGGTTCACGAGTGCGCGGTGAAAGAGCAAAGGTTGAACGCGGAAATCAGAGCGCTCAGCTCGGTGGTCGCGGAACAAACCGCACGCATTGAGGAAACGAAGGCGCGGCTCACAACCTTAGAGGAAACCCGCCACCGTGCGGAAGCAAAGATCCAGCAACGCGCTGAACGCGAGACAAAACTTAAGGCTGAAATTGAAACGTTGTCGCAGGCAGAAACCAGGCACCTGGAGCAACTCGAGCAGGTCGAAGCCACAGCGCAACAGTTCCGAGAGGAAACAGCCCGTCTGCAGTTGGAGACTGAGACTTGTCAGCAGGCGGACGCCGAGGCGCGCGAACTCGCTGCTGCTGAAGCCTTACAACGAGCCGAGCTTGAAACGAGCCGACAAGCTGAGAAGCAGCAGGAGCTACTCAATAAGCTCGAAGCGATTCGTACTAAGGCCGAAGCGGCGGCCCAGAGACGCACGGAACGAGAAGAGCAGATTAACTTCCAACTCGAAGGGATGAGCACTGCGGCGGCCGCGCAATTAAAACGGATTCAAGATGCCGAAGCTGATCTGCGCGAAACCGAATCAGAGTTGCGCCGGCTGGCCGAAGACGAAGTCAGGCTTGAAGCGGCCCGCATGGTAGCCCAAAAGGCCGACGCCGAGGCGCGTCAGCAGGCCGCCGAACGAGAGCGCGTCTACGCCAGCGAAGAAGCGCTGGCGCGGAGTGTGGAAGAAGAGCAACAGATTGCTCAACTCGAAGCCATTCGCGCTAACGCCGAACTGGGAGCACAACAGCGTGTTGAACAGACTCGACAACTCAACGCCGGCATAGACGTCTTGCGGAAAGCGCAGGCTCTCCAGATCAAGCAACTGGACGACGCTGAAGCGACGATGCGCGAGGAGACGGAACAGCAGGATCGTCGCCTAGCCGAGCTCGAGGCCCTCCAGACCCGCGCGGCGCTTGAGGCCGAGCAGAGGGCCAATCGCGAGCGCGAGTTAATTGCAACGATTGAAACCGCAGCCCAGCAGGAGGCGCTACAGCTCAGCCGCATCGCCGAAGCCGAAGCGAACCTTGCGCAACTCGCTGAAGCACGACACAACGCAGAAGTGAAGGCCCGTCAGAACACCGAAACAGAGAATCGAATCAACCTCGAGCTGGCCGCTTTGCGCGAAGCTGAAATAGCGCAGGACAGGCGTCTCGCCGAGGCCCAGGCAGAGACCGAACGTCTGGTCGAGAAGGAAGTTCGCCTGAACGCGGAAGAAGATGCCCGTCAAAATGCAGCGGAAGAGGAACGCAAAATAAACGCTGAGGCGAGACGCCAGGCGGCAGCGGCGGAAGCCGATCGCCAAACGTCGGAAGAGCAGGCGCTGCTCGCGGAACTTGAAGAGTCGCAACATCTGGCCGCTGAAGTTCAACCAGAAATCGTCGAGACGGAAAGCAGCTGGCCTTTGGAGACGTGGCAGTTTTCAGCCACTGATCAAATCAAAGCAGTTACGCCTGTCTCCGGGATTTTAGCGCTGCCCAGTGCGCCTGAAAACGAAAGCCAAACCGACAACAGTGATCAGTTGAACCTGGCGAAAGATTTAGAAAACTCCGACGCGTCAAAACGCGAGGCGATCTTGCAGGAACTGGTCCAACGCGACGACGAAGCCGCGTTTGGCTTAATTACCAGCTTGTTTGACAACACTTCTTCAGAGACTCAAAACGAGACTGTTCGCGCACTTTACCAATTCCGATCAGATCGCAATGCATTCTTCGGGCGCGCGTTGCGCGAAGCTTCTGGAACCAGGCGTCGCAGCCTTGCTGCAGCGTTGTGCAATTCTGGGCTCGTCAGCGAAGCGATTGACGGGTTGGGCGGCGAGGGTCGCGAAAAAATCTACGAGGCTTTCACGCTCTTGTTCCTGATGGCCAAAGCCGGCGAAGTGCAGGCACTGTTGCAGGCGGTTGAGAAACATCCGGACACGGAGGTGCGTTTGTCAGTTATCAAGTTACTCACGTTCAGCAATCAGCCCGATGTCGTGCCGGCGTTTCGGCGACTCGCGGTCCGAGGGGCGATGCCAACCGAGGTGCGGTCGGCGGTGATGGAAGCTATCTATCAAATCAGCAGCCATAGCAAACAACAGGCGCTGTCGGTGGCTTAACCCGAAATTAAAAATGGGTGAGAATTTCCGGCAGTGAGTTGAGGTAAATGTCCGGCAGATTATTTGCCAACTTCCAGCTGGTCGGATAAGCGCTACGCACGCCTACCGTCAAAGCGCCGGCGCTTCGTCCCATCTCTATATCTTCAGGCGTATCGCCGACATAACATGTCTCGTTGGGCGCTGAGCCAAGCAAACGCATCGCAATCTGCAGACCCTCAGGATGGGGTTTGCGATTCGTAATCTGCTCGTGACAAACGACTACTTCAAAGCATCCACCCAGCGCGAGTTCGTCGGCTTCCTGGATTACCCGAGCATAGTTTCCGCTGCTAACCACCCCTAACCGGTAACCCCGGCTTCTCAATTCCGCGATCGTTTCCGCTACTCCCGCAATGAGTTCCGCGCGTTCCTCACCGTAGTGCTGCGTCCAAAGTTCGTCGGCGCGTTGCCAATGCTCTTTCGGCAGTCCCAGTCCTTCGTAAACTGCGAGCCAGTTTGGGGAATACGCGGCACGGTAAACTTCGTGATCGAACGGAAATCCCAATTCCGCGAAGGCCTTCTCGTACGCAGCCAGCCCGAGGTGGGCCGAGTCAACTACGGTTCCATCCCAATCAAAAAACATTGACGTTATTTCAGACGTCTTACTTTTCGTTTGATCGGGCATCCGTTGATTGTGGTTTGAGCTAGTCAGCAATCATAACCGTCAACTCGTGCAACGGGGTTGATTCTGAGACGCCGTCAGTCGCCGCGCGTTCACGCTGAACGGGCGCGTAAAGGATGTCGCGTTGTTGCGGAATGAAGCCGGCTTCACGGATGAGGTATCGCAGCATCTGTTCGTCAGCGCGATTGTGGGCGCCGGCCGCAGATACCACATTTTCTTCAATCATGATTGAGCCCATGTCGTTCGCGCCGAAACGCAACGCGACCTGGCCAAGTTTCAAACCCTGCGTCAACCACGACGACTGCATGTTTTCGATGTTGTCGAGGAACAACCGCGACACGGCCAGCATTTTTAAATAATCAACCCCAGTTAATTCCTCCTTGATTTTCCGGCCGAGCGCAGTGTTTTCGCGCTGAAACGTCCAGGGAATAAACGCTGTGAAGCCTCTGGTTTCATCCTGCAGATCGCGAATTCGTTGCAGATGCCTGACGCGATGTCCGACGTTGTCACCGATCCCGAACATCATCGTGGCCGTGGATCGCAGCCCAACAGCATGAACTGCGCGCATCACAGCTAGCCACTCATCAGTCGTACATTTGGTTGAAACGCGCTTGCGAACTTCGTCATCCAGAATCTCGCCGCCGCCGCCGGGCAAACTGTATAGACCGGCATTCTTCAGTCTCCTCATGATCGTTTCGTAGTCGAGTCCGGAGATCAGATGGAGGTTGTGAATCTCAGGCGGCGAGAAACAATGAAGCTGGAAACTCGGATACTTCTCATGCAGCGTGCGCAACAAATCTTCATACCATTCAATCCCAAAGTCAGGATGCAGCCCTCCCTGCATCAGAACTCCTGTGCCGCCCAGCGCGATTGTTTCATCGATCTTCGTGCAAATTTCATCCAGGGTTCGCACGTAAGTATCGGGGGCGCCGGGCCGTCGATAGAAAGCGCAGAAGGTGCAAACTACGTTACAGACATTCGTGTAGTTGATGTTTCGATCGATGATGTAAGTGACGACGTTGTCAGGATGACGCCGTTCACGAATCTCATCAGCGGCCGCACCGATTGCGGCTATGTCGTGTGATTCGAGCAGCCGGGTGCAGTCGTCCACCGAGAGACGATCACCCGCCAAAGCGCGTTCCAGAATTGCCTTGATATTAGTCATGATGAACACAAAGTCAGTAAGAATACTATCGCCTGAGTTTACAAAATCAAAGGCTTGAGAGCAGGTATCAAGCCGTGTTTATGCGCGAGTTGATAATAAAGATTAAGACCAGCGCGGAGTTCTTTGTCGAGAGAGAAAGTAATGTTGTCGTACAAGTAGGCGTGCAGGCCTGCGCGCGGGAGACCCAATAGCGGCTGATAAATGTCGATGATCTCCTCCCTTTTCATCAGCCCTTCATCACAGGCAGCCGCAAAGTTCACTGCCCCGGGATCAGTGGATCCGTCCGCCCGAAACATCCACATGGCAAAAACAAACCCGAGCCCAGTGTAGTTTCGCCAGAGGCCGGCGACATCGAAGACATTCAGGCCAGTGCGGTCAAACGTCATCGCCGGATCCCCTATCAGCAACGCCGCGTCGTTTTGTTCGAGCATGTGGCCCAAGTTTGGCGACGACGAAATCCACTCAGGCTTCAATCCGAGAAACTCCTGGAAGATAACTTTGACGAGCGCGGCCGAGGTCCGCGAAGACTCGTCAAGCGCAACCGTGCGAACTGAATTCAAGTCGTCCAGCTTCGTTACCAGCACTACGCTGCGGACGGCTTCGCGTGCGGCGACACATACGTTCGGAACCAGACGAACATCATCGAGTCGCTGATACTCAATAACCGGCACGAGCGCGAACTCTGCCCCTCGAGCAGCCAGCAGCGAGGAACAACGAGCTGGTACCGCGTCAAAATATTCCACGTCATCGCGGCGCGAGCCCTGGGTGAAACTCCAGATCAGCGGTGCGCTGTTTAAATAACTCGACGCAGCTAATCTCGGCTTTTCAGGTTTTGAACTAGAAATAGGTTTCCTCGTTCAGGCAATTCAGTATTTACCATGCGATGCTATCGAAATCACTATCCCGACCGCAACCACTCCTTACTCTACGTCGCAAGGAGTCGTTGACAGGCTTGCAGGTGACTACTACTATTCGCCCCGACAGCGGACCGATCGGCAATCATCTACCAGAAACAGTCTCCACCCTTCTTAATGGAAATTTACGACGTCAGTGTTCCGCTCTCGGCGGCCACGCCCACATATCCAGGCGATCCCGGCATTGAAATCACCGATTGGCTCACCCTGGCTGACGGCAACGCGGCGAATGTTTCGCGAATCAACTTTGGCCTACATTCTGGCACACACGTCGACGCGCCCGCACACTTCATTGAAGGCGGCGGGAAAGTTGAAACCTTGCCGCTGGAAAGTATGATTGGTGAAGCAGAGGTGATCGAAGTTGGAACCGACGTCCGCGTGATTGATGCGAACTTCGTGAGAGACAACTGCGACCGGGGCGCGCGCCGAATTCTCTTCAAGACGCGCAACTCCGCCTTTTGGAATAATCCGGAGCTAGGGTTTCGCGAAGATTACACTTACATACACCCCGAGGCGGCTGAGTCTTTGGTTAAGTTGGACGTGAAGCTCGTGGGGATCGATTATCTTTCGGTGGAAAGATTTCAGTCCGACAAGTTTGAAACTCATCATGTGTTTCTGGCCAACAACGTCGTAATTCTTGAGGGCTTGAACCTCGGCGCTGTGCCATCCGGAGTTTATGAACTTATTTGCCTGCCGCTGAGGATTTCTGGCGGCAGCGGCGATGGCGCGCCGGCTCGAGTCGTACTCCGCACTTTAAGCTAAACCCGCAACGCAATTGAATCGTATTAGAATTCATGCCTGCCACGACTGATACCGATTATCGCGAGCGCGTCTTCCGCCTGGTGCGCAAGATTCCTGGCGGACGCGTAATGACTTATGGCCAAATCGCGGAAATTTTGGGAGAGGGTTACACGCCTCGTACGGTTGGCTTCGTCATGCACTCGTCAGATGACAAAACTCCATGGCACCGCGTAGTAAACGCCCAGGGAGGCTGTTCAACCCGCGGAATAGTGCTCCCGCACGACAAGCAACAGCGAATGTTGGAGAGTGAGGGCGTCAGCTTTAATCAGAGCGGCCGGTGTGAGTTGCAAGCTTACCTTTGGATTCCGAAAGAAAAGAGTCCGCGCCCGACGAAATCAGACAAGGTAAAACTTTTCACCAGGTAGTTCTAAAGCCAAAGGAGAACAAATGAATCGCGACCCGCTCGAACAACGAACACCTTATGCGGTGAGCCCCCCGCGCTATTCGGTCTCTCATCAAATGGTGACGACTGCATTTGAACTCCCAAACTTCCGCATCACCCAAAACCTCGGCGTCGTTCGCGGCATCGTGGTGCGCTCGCGCAATATCTTCGCGACCATCGGGGCCGGCTTGCAAACTATCGTTGGTGGAAACATCACGGTGTGGACCAAGCTGTGTGAGGACACTCGTTCTGACGCGTTTGAGATCATGATCCAACACGCGAGTGAACTGGGTGCTAATGCAATCGTGGGCGCACGCTACGACGCAACCGAAGTCTCGGCCGGCGTAACGGAAGTATTGGCTTACGGCACCGCCGTGATAGCCGAACCGGCGGCTGGTGAAACGAGCTACCGTTCATGAGCGCAGAAACGTTGAGTGCAGCTCAACTCAAGCGAATTCGAGAGGCGCTCGCGACAGTCCCCTTCGCGAAACTTCTCGGATTGGAGCTTGACGCGATTGGACCGGGAACTGCAACACTCGCGCTCGAAGTACGCACAGATCTCACACAGAATCAGGGAATCGTTCACGGCGGCGCGATCGCTTCCCTTATCGATACCGCAACTGCTTTCGCGATTCTCTCGCTCATCACCCCGGAAGAACGAGTTACGACTGTGGACCTCACCATCAGTTATCTACGTCCGGTCACCAGCGGCCGCGTGAGAGCCATGGCCAAGGTGGTCAGAGCCGGGAGGAGACTTTTCGTAGTCTCGGCTGAAGTATTTGATGAAAGCGGAACCCTTGCCAGCACAGCACTTAGCACGTATATCAAACTCTAGACCACCTCGTTTTGCCCAACCCGAGAATTCAGGTGGACAGTGAGTGTTTAACTATGTAAAATGCGTCTGGCCTGCCGTGCGGCGCCATACGGCGTTTTCTCGCATTAACATCCCAGTTTGAGACCTTCGGTGAACCCGTCACCTATGTATTCCCTCTATCACTCGCTGCTATCTCAGCACCCTCGCCAGCTTATGCCCGTGCGGTGTGCAGAATCGACGATTGCACAGCTTCACGGCTACTTCGAAGACGTCGTCCTCGAAAACAATCTCGGCGCTTTAGTCGTCGAAAGCCTACCCGACTGCGTGGATCGACCGGGCCGTGAAATTTCGCGAGTAAAAGAGCTTGATGCGGCAGCCAAGAATCTATTTCTCTGGTTGGGTCCCAACGATGCGCTCTCGACCATGGTGTCGAATCGCGGCAAAGAGAGTACGAAGCCAGTCGTATTTGAGCGCACCGATCAGGATCAAAGCTATGAGCGCTTTGTGGTCATCGCCGACGCGCGCTTTTCAGCTTTGCTCGCGTCTGTCCATAACGCCGATGAGGAAGATAGTTCGCGAGACCTCGTTGTCTGGACCTTCGAGCCTGACGTAGTTTACTCGGCCCTCGAATACTTGATGGCCCGCGTTACCGCTGAACATCCATTTCACTCAAATGCGTTTGCCAGCGCTGTGCGAGTCTCGATGCCTAAAGCGACTTCGCTTCGCCTGACGCTGGGAGTTACGACCAAATTGGCCCGGCTGCTGCAAGAACAGGCCGAACGCGAGATCGCCGTCAACCGGCTGGCGACTGCTATTCGGAATTCTCTTGAACTTGATAGCGTGCTGCAAACTGCAGCGGACGAAGTCGGTCGCGCCCTTAGCGTACATTCATGCGCAGTGAGAATTGAGGGTGCGCTGGTCGGCCGCGAGATGACCAAACACTACTCGCGGGCGGACATCTCAAACGATGCGACCACGGAGTCGCTGCTAAACGACGTGAACGAGATCAGCGGTCGACTATCCAAGTCGCCGAAGGCTTACGTGGTTGAAGGCGATCCTTCTCAGGGCATCACTGCTGATGCGGTAGTGCCGCTCATCTATCAGGGCAGCTTTGTTGGTATGCTGATAGTCCGTTCGGATGATGAATCGCG
Organism: Pyrinomonadaceae bacterium; assembly: GCA_031366425.1. Taxonomy (GTDB): domain Bacteria; phylum Acidobacteriota; class Blastocatellia; order Pyrinomonadales; family Pyrinomonadaceae; genus PSRF01. The sequence continues at coordinate 9,530 of JANLZV010000397.1, forward strand.
CGCCTGGGCGCAAAACGAGTTGTTACTCTTACACACCGTCGCAGATCAACTTGCCGTGGCTGTAAACCAGGCGCATCTTTTTGCGCAGATGCAGCAGCAAGCACTGACTGACGGATTGACGGGATGCTACAACCGCCGATCGTTTGAGTTACAACTCGAACGCGATCTTCATCTGGCCACCCGCATGCGCCAGCCGCTCTCGCTGGTGATGTTGGATCTTGATCACTTCAAGCATATTAACGACCAGGCCGGGCATGACGCCGGCGACGCGGCCCTCCGCATGTTGGCGGACACGCTGCGAGCGGAATTGCGGGCCGTGGATACAGCCGCACGTTTTGGCGGCGATGAATTCGTAATGATTCTGCCGCAAGCCAATCACGAAGGCGCGCAATTGGTTGCGGAACGCCTGCGCAAGCGAATCGAACAGATATTGGTCCCCGGTTTTGGACAGGTCACCGCTTCATTTGGGGTTGCCACTTTTCCGACTCACGCCTCATCGCGCGACACACTCGTGATTGCTGCCGACCGTGCGCTCTACAATTCCAAAGATGGCGGCCGCAATCGCGTCAGCCTCCCACCTGAAGCGCTCGGCGAAATCGTCGTTGATCCAACCCCACTTGCCAGCGGTGAAATCGACGTGATCGACGCCATGCAGCGTCTCTAATTCCCTTCCGTACAATTCGCACCGCCCCGGTTGGCGTCTCAACGCAAAATCGCGCATCATAACGCTTCGCCTTTTCAGCTGAGTGTTTTGAGCTTCGTGTATCGCTGCGCATGGACGACTTACGGAAATTCGGACGTTATTTTCTTCCTTACAAGGCGTCCCTGGCCCTTGGGATCACTTGCATACTCGCCAGCGTCGTCTTCAATCTCTTCATTCCACTAATCGTTGGCCAGGCCGTTGATGCAAACTGGGCCGAGGTTTCCTGGGCGCGGCTGACAGTCTCCGCGCTGAAAATTCTTGGCGCCAGCGTGCTTAGCGGCGTGTTCCTCTACTTGCAACGCCGCATCCTGATCGGGATGTCTCGCAAGGTTGAATACGATCTGCTACAGGATTTCTACGGGCACCTGATCGATCAGCCCCAGTCGTTTTATCATGAACACCGCATCGGCGACTTGATGGCGCGGGCCACTAATGATCTGGCCGCTGTGCGGCAATTGGCCGGCCCCATGATCATGTACACCCTGCAGACGCTGTTTGTCGTGGCGATCATTCTGCCGCTGCTACTGGCAATCAACCTTCGGCTGACGCTGTTGTTATTCATCACGATGCCACTGGTCTCGTTGACGGTTAAATTTTTCGGCCAGCAGGTTCACGTGCGTTTTGAAAAAATTCAGGACTTTTTTTCGCAAATCACTGCTCGCGCGCAGGAAAACTTTACTGGCGTTCGCGTGGTAAGGGCTTATGCACAGGAAGGCGCGGAGATAGCCGCGTTCAATGAACTGAACCGTCAATATGCGGAGAAGAATCTGGGACTCGTTAAGATCGATGCGTTGATGCGGCCGCTGATGACGTTTTTCATCGGCATGGGCTTTGTGCTGATTATTTGGGCCGGCGTGCCAATGGCGATTCGCGGTGACATCACCGTCGGCGAGTTTACCGTCTTCAATATGTATTTGCTCAGGCTGATCTGGCCGTTGATTGCGATGGGTTATGTAGTCAATCTCTACCAACGCGGGACTGCGAGCTTGAAAAGGATGAACTCCATTCTGGCGATCGAGCCAACGATTACCGATGGGCCAGACGTAACTACGCAGCCGCCAATTCAAGGCGCCATCGAATTTCGAAAGCTCACCTTCGCTTACAACGTAGCTGGCCCGACCGTCCTCAGTGACATCAATTTGCAGATTCCCGCCGGACGAATCGTGGCCTTTGTGGGGCGCACCGGCAGCGGAAAGTCGACTCTGATCAACTTGATTCCGCGCGTCTCGGAAGCGCCGGGAAATTCAATCTTCGTGGATGGGATTTCGCTGCGCGACTATCCCCTTGCCCAATTGCGATCAAGCATCGGTTACGTGCCGCAGGAAACGTTCTTGTTCAGCGACACCCTCGCCGAAAACATTGCCTTCGGAGTTGAGAACGCGGAGCGAAATCAGATTGAATGGGCGGCCGAGGTGGCCGGCTTAACTGAAGACATTCAGGGATTTCCCGACGGCTTCGACACCCTCGTCGGAGAGCGCGGCATTACGCTTTCGGGTGGGCAGAAACAGCGGACTGCGATCGCGCGCGCGATCCTGCGGCAGCCGAAACTGCTAATTCTCGATGACGCGCTTTCCTCAGTTGATACCTACACCGAGGAAAAAATACTGGGACAACTGCGTGGAGTGATGCGCGGACGCACGAGCCTGATTGTGTCGCACCGCATTTCGACAGTGCGCGATGCTGATCTGATCTGCGTGCTTGATGAAGGACGAATAATCGAGCAAGGCACCCACGCACAACTGCTGGCGCGCAACGGCGAGTACGCAGCTTTGTATGAACGACAACTGCTCGAAGAGGAACTGGCCGCTACCTAAGTTTGGCTACTGAATAATGTCTACCGCAGTCAAACAGTTTCACGAAGAAGAAGCGATCGGAAAGACTTACGACTTTCAGATTGCCCGCCGGCTGCTGCGCTATTTACGGCCTTACCTGCGGCTGCTCGTGCCTGCGTTGCTTTTTACCTTAACGCTAAACCTGCTCGGCGTGTTGCAGCCGAAGTTCACGCAGTATGCGATTGACTGGCACATCCTGCCGAAAAAATACGAGGGGATTGGACTCCTCGTCGGTCTTTACGCAGGAGTTCAGGTCTTGCGGCTCGTGTTTTCATATTTTCAATCCCTCTTGCTCAACACCATCGGACAGCGCGTCATGTTTGATATGCGGCGCGAGCTTTACGACAAGCTGCAACACCAGGAAGTGGCCTACTACGATCGCAATCCGGTCGGACGGATCATGACGCGTCTCACCAGCGATGTTGATTCCCTCAACGAACTCTTCACTGCTGGGATCACTGATTTGTTAGGCGACCTGGTAATGATCATTGCGATCATCGGTGTCATGTTATGGATGGATCCCTGGCTCACGCTCGCCGTCCTCTTGACGGTGCCGATGCTTTTTGCCGCGACTACCTGGTTTCGCAAGGGCGCTCGCAAAGGACTCGACCTCGTGCGCACCCGACTCGCCCGCATTAACTCATTTTTGCAGGAACACTTCGCCGGCGCGCAAACCGTTCAAATCTTCAACGCTGAACCCAAATCACTTCGTAAGTTTGAACAGATCAGCGCTGACTACCGCACCGCAAACATCGACACCATCTCTTACTTCGCCGTCTTCTTTCCCGTAGTCGATTTTATTGGGGCCGTTGGGATCGCTCTAGTGATTTGGTACGGCGGTTATCGCCTGATGCAAAACACGCCGGGCCACACGGTGCTTACGCTCGGAGCCCTCGTCGCGTTTATTCAGTATTCGGGTTTTTTGTTTCAGCCGATCAGGGATAATTCCGACAAGTACGGCATTCTTCAGGGCGCAGTGATAGCGTCGCACCGGATCTTCAAGACGCTGGATTTGCCGATTGCGATTACAACTCCCGCACAGCCCTTGAAATCCACGCGGGCGACGGGTCATATCGAGTTTGAAAACGTCTGGTTCGCTTACAAAGAAGGCGACTGGGTACTCAAGGATGTTTCGTTTAAGGTCGAGCCCGGACAATCGGTGGCCCTCGTGGGCCATACCGGGTCCGGCAAAACCACGATCACAAATTTGCTGATGCGATTTTACGACGTTCAGCAAGGCCGCATCCTGCTGGATGGAGTGGATATCCGCGATTGGGATCTCGTAGCTTTGCGCCAAAATTTTGCCGTCGTGCTGCAGGACGTCTTTCTTTTCAGCGGCACGGTGGCGAGCAACATCAGGTTGGGCCGTGATGATATTTCAGATGAGCGGGTAAATTGGGCCGCTCAGGAAGTTCACGCGGATCGCTTCATCGAACGTTTGCCGGCCGGCTACCAGGCCGAAGTTAGGGAACGTGGCGCCGGGTTTTCCGTGGGTCAAAAGCAGCTCATTTCTTTTGCGCGAGCTTTGGCGTTTGATCCGGCCCTGCTAATTCTTGACGAAGCCACCAGTTCAATCGACACTGAAACAGAGCAACTGATCCAGCGGGCGATCGAACGAGTGATGCTTAATCGCACCTCGATCGTGGTCGCCCACCGGCTCTCGACAATCCAACGCGCTCATCGGATCATCGTGCTTCATCACGGCGAAATTCGGGAGCAGGGCTCGCATCAGGAATTGCTCGCCGAACATGGTCTTTACTGGAAACTTTACAAATTGCAGTATGCCGACAACGTCGAACCTGTGACGCCAGAATCTTCGCCCGACGAGGAGCCAGCGGTCCGATCTACCGGCGAATTGCAGTTCAGTGAGTAGATCGGCTTAAATCCTTCTCGCCGTGGTTTTGTAAACGCTTTTCATTTTTCCGCAGAAAACGAAATTCGGAGAATGCCAATGAGATCGAGAATGCTGTCGGGCTGTTTCTTTTCAGGTTTGTTTATCCTCGCGCCGCTCCTTTTCCCGCAAACAGGGCATTTAAAAACTGCTGAGCGGCCAAACTCGCTGCGCTTTGCGATCTCGTTTCCAGCAGCCGCCGTCAGCACCCCTCTCGACGGCAGAATGCTGTTGCTGATTTCGACTGACAAATCCAAAGAGCCGCGCTTTCAAATTAGCGAAGACCTCAGCACCCAGCAGGTGTTCGGCGTTAACGTGGATGGCTTAAAGCCCGGCGAGGAAACAATTATCGATGCGAGCGCGGTCGGCTATCCACTTTCCCCACTTTCAAACCTGAAGCCCGGCGAGTATTGGGTACAGGCGCTGCTTCATCGTTACGAAACTTTCAAACGGTCAGACGGTCATACGGTGAAACTGCCAATGGACCGCGGCGAAGGACAACAGTGGAACAGCGCGCCGGGGAATCTCTACAGTACGCCGCAAAAATTAACGATCGATACCCAAACATCGGGCTCAATCCGAATCACGCTTGACAAGATCATTCCACCAATCGAAGCGCCGAAAGATACCAGGTACATCAAGCACATCAAGTTCCAAAGCCCACTGCTGACGAAGTTCTGGGGCCGCCCGATGTATCTCGGCGCAAACATCCTTCTGCCTGAAGGTTTCGATAGTCATCCCAACGCGCATTATCCGTTAGTCATCTTTCATGGCCACTTTCCCGCGGACTTCGGCGGCTTTCGCGAGACGCCTCCGGATCCAAAACTGAAACCCGACTACAGCGAACGTTTTCATCTCGCCGGTTACAACAAGATCCAGCAGGAAGAGGCACACCAGTTTTACCAGGAGTGGACTGGGCCAAAGTTTCCCCGCGTGATCATTGTCGAAATCCAACACGCTAATCCCTACTACGACGATTCTTACGCGGTGAATTCCGCGAATCTTGGACCTTATGGCGATGCGATCACTTACGAGCTGATTCCGCAGATTGAAAAACAGTTTCGCGGGCTTGGAAAGGGTTGGGCCCGTTTTATGTACGGCGGTTCAACCGGTGGATGGGAGGCCCTGGCTGCTCAGATTTTTTATCCGGACGAGTT
>JANLZV010000410.1:0-2981 GCA_031366425.1 Pyrinomonadaceae bacterium
TCACCGCAGAGGCGCAGAGACCGCAGAGCAAGCGCAGAGAGTTTAATCACTCCGGGAACGCTAAGACCCTGCGACAAATTCCATTCTTAAGTACTACCACGTTAAAGTTGATCAACAAACCCACCTTCCACCCGCCCAATCGGAGGTAGGTTATTAACTGCGCCTCATGCACGGGCTCAATAGCTTCAACCGACTTGATTTCCACCACGACAGTCTGAGCAATTAACAGGTCTATTCTGTAGCCACATTCCAACCGAATGCCCTTGTATTCAAGTGGCAAAGGCCGCTGCCTCTCAAAGGGAATCCCTCGAAGCACTAACTCTCGTGCCAGACACTGCTGGTATGCCGATTCCAGCAGGCCAGGTCCGAGACGTCGATGGACCTCAATCGCAGCACCTATTACATCCCCCGTTACCTGATTAACATGGACAGCCATGCTAACTCCTCTCTGCGCCTTCTCAGCGCTCTCTGCGTCTCTGCGGTGAAACGCAAATCAAGGAAGGGGTAAGCGCAGTGAGTTCATATACTGGAATCTACTTCCGACAACAAGGCTTCGCTAAAAATGTTGCCACGCCCCAGGATGCAAGCAGGATCGAAAGCCCGTTTCAGCGCGGCCATCTCGCGCAGATGCTCGTCGCTGTAGAGTAAATGCAAGTAGTCGCGTTTCAATTTTCCGATGCCGTGTTCCGCCGAAATCGTCCCGCCTACTTCCACAGCCCGCTTCACAAACCGCAAGTAGATTTCGCGCGCCTTCGCAGCCTCATCATCGTTTTGCGGCAAAATATTGACGTGAACGTGATTATCTCCGATGTGTCCAAAGATCGTGTGACGGAGTTCGCTTACGCTGAGCTCGTCCTGATAAAACTGCAACATCCCGGCGAATGCTTCGTCCGGCACCGACATATCAGTGGAAACTTTTCGTTGCCGGTGACGCGCAAACCATTCATTCATCAACACCGGTAGGGAATGACGAAACTCGCGCAAGCCTGCCTGGTCCGCTTCGCTAGTCGCGAACCACGAATCGTCAGCCAACGCGTCGTGCGTTTCCAGCAACTCCAGCCAACTCTGCATCACCGAATCTTCAGTCTCGCCAGTTGTTTCCTGCTCGAAAAAAATCGCGCCCACCGCCAGCGCCGGAATCGTTTCATACTTTTTTCGCAGAAAGCCTAAAGACTCGCGATCGAAATACTCGAGAGCGCGCGCATCGATTACGCTCGACTCATCGACCGCGACCGATTCACGTTGCCGGCGTCTGGTTACCTCAAACGCTTTTTCCAGAAGCGAACCGAGATGGCCACTACGCGCCCCACGCGAGTCCTGATTCGCCCGCGACAACCTTCGCGCCTCTTCTACAAATTTAAGCAAACTCGCCTGCGTGCTAAAGAAAACCACGCCACTTAATAACGCGCGCGGCTTCGCGAGCAACTTCAATTTTGCTTCGACTACCACACCGAGCGTGCCCTCGCTGCCAATGAACAAATCGATCACATCCATCTCGGGAACCACGTAGTAGCCGGCGGCGTGTTTTCGCGCGCGCGGCATTTCGTAGGAAGGCAGCTGAGCTTCAATAGTTTTTCCGGAGGCGAGTGGAATGCTGATGCGTCCGCGTGAATCTGCGCGCAGTTGCCCACGCCGAAGATCAATGACGTCGCCAGTGGCCAAAACAAGTTTCAGCCGCTCCACGTAATCTCGTGTTGGGCCATACTTGAAAGTGCGCCCGCCGGAAGCGTTCGTCGCGATCGTGCCGCCGACAAAACAGCTTCGCTCGGTTGGGTCAGGCGGATAGAACAAAGCCTCTGATTCAACGAAGCGCTGAAAACTGGCAAGCATAACTCCGGCTTCGACTACCGCGCTGCCGCCCCCGTGCTCGTGGTGCGCAATACTCTTGATTTGGTCCAACTTGTCAGTAGCGAGTACGGTGCCGGCAAAGGCGATCCGGCCTCCAACTGTGCCAGTGCCTGCGCCCGAGATCGTTACCGGCGTTTGAGTGCGCGTCGCTTCCCGCAAAACTTCGGTTACTTCATCTATGTTTTCAGGAAACACCACACGCTCGGCGCGCCCGTCCAGAATATGACTCGCGTCTGAGAGGAACGATTCGATCTCGTCGGGAGCTGATTTAGTTAACATTCCACTCCAATGCAGCTGTTTGCAGAACCACGAACGGTAGTGAGCGGATGCTCCCACTCAACCTTGGCCGGTCCATTTCGATTCGACTTGCCTTTAGCATCCGCTCGCTACCGCTCGCAGTACGTTCGCGAACGCCAGCGGGACGCTGCCACTAAGCCAACTGCAACTCTCGTTCGCGCAAGACTTTGATTCGATCACGCAACTCAGCTGCTCTTTCAAACTCAAATCGCTTCGCGGCGCCTCGCATCTCGAGCTCAAGCCTGACAATCGTCGCTTCAATATTCGCGGCCGAGTAATCTTCAATATCATCCAGTTCACTTGGCATCTTGAAGTAGTCGGCTTCAGAAGCTGTGATCAGCGTAGACTCGATCGGCTTGATGATCGTCTGCGGCGTGATTCCATGCTCAAGGTTATACGCGCGCTGAATGTTGCGCCGGCGTTCGGTTTCGTCCATGGCGCGTTTCATCGAATCTGTAATCCGATCGGCGTAGAGAATCGCCTTGCCGCTGGAGTTGCGCGCCGTGCGCCCAATCGTTTGAATCAACGACTGTTCAGAACGCAGAAAGCCTTCTTTGTCAGCGTCCAGAATCGCGACGAGGGAAACCTCAGGAAGGTCGAGGCCTTCGCGCAAAAGGTTGATGCCCACGAGCACGTCAAACTCGCCGCGTCGTAAATCACGCAGGATTTTAATGCGCTCAAGCGTTTCAATGTCCGAGTGCAGGTAACGGACCCGCACGCCAACTTCGCTGAAATACTCGGTCAGATCTTCGGCCATGCGTTTGGTCAGCGTAGTCACCAGCACCCGCTCGTGTCGTTCAGTTCGCTGCCGGCATTCTTCCAGTAAATGATCGATC
>JANLZV010000432.1:0-10351 GCA_031366425.1 Pyrinomonadaceae bacterium
CGAAAAGCCGAAGGCGGCCCATTGGTTCATCCCTGGCAACTTGTCACTCGGCTCCAGGGCCGGAGCCTTCGCGAGCCTGTTGTTGGTAATTGGGTTGGCACTCGGTTATGTAGGGTTGAAACCCGGCCCGGACACACAGACGTCCGCCGGCCGCGCGGCAACTTCGCCGGCGGTTGGTTCGGCGGTACGACCCGGAGCTTCGAATGGCATCGCGAAGGCAGTTGGAGTTGCGGCTCCCGTTAATCCCAGTTCGGATCAGTTGCGCATTGCGCCGGTGAGTTTGAAGGAAACCAACCGACCGGCTATCCGAAGACGTCCAGCTGCCAGCCAGTTTGTTGCGACCACCGAGGACCGGATCACGTCGAGCGACATGGCGAGCACGCAGGCGAGGATTATCAAGGCAGACAATTTAGTGGCAGACGCAGGACGTTCAGTGTTTCCGATCGAATCATCAGGTCGACCCCTGAAAGTTTCGCTTGATAACGGTCGCGGTAGTTCCAGGACGGTTTCCTTGCCCGGGGTCAGTTTTGGTGGATCACAACGGACGCTAACGCAAAACTCCACGCCGCTGCTGGCGTCAGCACACGGCGCCTGGTAAGACGGAATCCACTGACGACCGAAGTCCCAGCGGGTTAATTTGGAAGTAAGCAGAAGTAATCGCAACATGAGAACAGAAATCACCATTCGTTTGTTTGTGGTAGGAGTCTTGATTGGTCTGGGCGGCGCTCAGGCGCGGGCTCAAACGAGTGCGCCGAGTCCGGCCCCGGCGCCGAAAAAAATCCGCATTGCTACCCAAGTGAATCGCGTCGAAGTCAATCCGGTCCTCGTTCAAAATTCAAAGACGGCTCCGCAAGTAGTAACAATTTTGCACGGCCTCAACGGGCTCAAAGTGTTTCGCCTGTTGCTCCGGTCGAATGAGTTGGCGGCGATAGCTAATCTTGATCAGGAGTTTCAGATTGAGAATGAGATTCACACTAACGTGATTGCGGGACTCGCGCTTGACGACGGTCGATCCATCGCCGTCTGGCTACCGGAAGCTGAAGCAGAAATGCCGTCGCTGGCGTTTCCTTACGCGCCGACGGCTCCTCCGGCTCCGCGAAGTTTTCCAACAACGCCGGCTGGGCAACCGGTGGGGACAGCAATCGGAACCTTACCAGGCAGCGTGGGGCCAATGATTCCGGGCTTTCCCGGAGCTCCCTTTGTCCGCGATTTTCTTGAGCCCGCGGATCTCAAAGTTGTAACCGGCGACGGCAAACGTCTTTCCGCCAAATACGTTGGCTTGGACGGACTGACCGGGCTCTCCGTAATCACTTTAGCCAGCAACAGCTTGCCGCAGCTCGTCGAAGCGAAACACGAGATTGCGGTTGGGCAGCGTCTGCGGGTAATTGGCCCGGAGCCAGTGGCCCATGGGAGTGGAAATTCGAGAGCCGGGCTTTACGTTCGCCTTGGTGAAACGGAAGCCACGGTGGCTTCGGTTAGTCGCACTCCTGGGGGCGATGTGCGGCGCGTTAGGATTAGATCTGCAAAATTGACTCCAGCGAATATGGGCGGGATTGCAATTAATGAGACCGGGGAAACGCTGGGAATCGTCGATGCGGTTGAAGGAAATGAAGCGACGCTCGTGCCGATGGCTTTGGTGCGGAGTGCCGCCAAACGAGTAACCGAACGTCAGGCAAGCGTGCCGCGACCGTGGTTGGGTATCCAGGGCGAACCCATTGGATCAGTTTCCTACGAACGAATCCTACGCAACGGCTGGCAGGCAGAGCGGGCTCGCGCCCTTGCGGAAATGCGCCAGGGGATTCTGCTCACGTCGGTGGTTCCCGGCAGTCCGGCGGCACTGGCGCATCTGCGACCAGGCGACGTGATTCTTAAAGTAAACAACGGCGAAGTGAAAAACGCCGAAGATTTTACTTGGGTGCTCAATGGCACGGGGGCCGGCAACTTGCTTAGCTTTACCATCGTTCGCCCGGAAACGCTGGTCTCCGAGGCAATGGAGATTAGGCTGAGCGAATCACCGGATCCATTGTTTGGCTTGAGGGCGCCCCGCGGAATGCTCCCACGCCAGATGGTTCCAGGTTCGCTTTTAGCCAGGGGGATTGAAACGATTGCGCTGAAACCGAAAGCTGCGGTCCACTTTGGCGCGGCCGGCGGTCTGCTCGTTGTCTATGTCGAGCCGTCCACAGCCGCTTCAAAAGCAGGTATTCGACCGGGTGATGTGATCGAAGCTATCAATGGCCAGCTGGTCTACTCGCGTCCAATCCCGCAATCCTTGTTGAATGGCGACGAAGGAAAATCTGTTTTTAATATCGTCAGGAATAAACAAAAGCTGGTCATCACCGTTCAGACCAAATAGACCTCGCAAGCATTCTCTCCGACTTCGCAGGCCGTTGCCTTACACGGCCGCACTACCGTGGCCGCCCCCCGACCTGCTGTGATACTCTAACTTCCTCCAGAAACATCGGTGGTCGGGCGAATTCAGCCAGACAAACTGTCTAATTACGTCACTAAGAATTAGCGTTATGGTAAATATTGCCGTTTCCCGTTACCACGAACTCCTTCGCGATAAAGACCTCGCCGAGGCTTCGCGACTGATGCTCGACGAAGGATTGGAACGGGCCAAACTGATCTTTGGGGGTCGTCGACTCTCGCCTTATCTGCGCCCACATTTTGTGACGGAGGAAGATTTTGCTCGCATCTGCACAATTTGCGAAACGGTTTGGTCGGCGATCGAAAAAGTGAAAGATGCGGCGATCTCTGACGATTCGTTGATTACGGATTTGGGCCTGTCAGACATCGAACGCGATCTGATCAGCATTGACCCCGGTTATCGCGCCGTCTCGCCCACCGCCCGACTCGATTCATTTCTTACCGACGCCGCTTACAGCTTTGTCGAACTTAACGGCGAAAGCCCCGCCGGCATTGCCTATGTCGATGCGGCTTACGAGATCTTTTCGCAGTTGCCGGTGATGAAAAAATTTGGCGAGACTTACAATCTGCGCCCACTCTACGGCAGCCGTTTCATGCTTGAGGTTCTCCTTGAAAGTTACCAGGAGTATCTCGGTCGTAAGCCCGATAGCGCACCGCAGATTGCGATAGTCGACCTTCAGGATCGGCCGACTCAGAGCGAGTTTGAACTCTTCAAGGAATTCTTCGAAGCGGAAGGTTACGCGACGAAGATTTGCACGCCGGAGGAATTGGAGTTTACGGACGGGCAGTTGCGCGCCGGCGACTTCCGCGTCGATATCGTCTACAAGCGTTTGTTGGTCAACGAGTATTTGCCGGTCATCGAAGCAGCGCCTGCGCTCCTAAATGCTTATCGGGCCGGGGCCGTCTGCATGGTAAACAGCTTTCGTTCAAAACTGATTCACAAGAAAGCCCTCTTTGCGGTTTTGACGGACCAGCGCCGAGCCAACCTCTTCACTTCGCGCGAATTAGACGCGATTCGCAAACATGTTCCATGGACGCGGCTTGTTCGGGCAGAGAAGAGCGACCACTTCGGTAAGGAAGTTGACCTCCTCGAGTACGTCAAGATAAACAAGGAACAGCTCGTGCTGAAGCCAAACGACGACTACGGTGGTCATGGAATTTCGATCGGCTGGAACGTGGACCAGAGCGAGTGGGACCAGGCGTTGAGCGCGGCGCTCGCCGATGGTGATTATTTGGTGCAGGAACGCGTGCCTACTGCTCGCGAAACATTTCCCGCGCTCAAAGACGATGGAAGTTTTGAATTCGCCGAACAGTTAGTCGATCTTGACCCGTTGCTCTTCAATGGGAAAGTGAAGTCTGCGTTTACCCGGCTTTCTTATTCGGAGCTCGCGAATGTAAGTTCGGGCGGCGGGATGGTCCCGACCTTCATCATCAGCGAGCGTAAGTAGCAAACGGAACTATCATTAGAGGTTGGCCCTCGCCGAAACGTGTACAATGCACCGCTGATATCGAGAGCCACAGGAGGAGCTACGGGCATGGTTGATGAGCGTGAAGACAGTGCCATCTCACCAGACGATCGACGCCGACACGATCGTTCAAGGTTGATTGTTGATGTCTTTTTTGATGGGCAGGACGGCACGGGAGTAGCCAGCACGCAGGACATCAGTGTCGGCGGTTTTTACATGAACACGCAGTCAGACCTGCCGCAAGGGTCAATTCTCCTCGTGCGTCTACCGCTTGATAACGGCAAACAGATCGTGGCGAACGCGGAAGTGGTTTACTGCAACGCGGGTCGCGGAGTGGGTCTGAGATTTCAGAGTTTGTCCGAAGAGAATCGCGCTTTGATCGAACGTGGACTTGGCGGTGCCTGATGATTTTGCTCACGTAAAACTGCTGCGGTGGCCGGAACTCTCTGGTGAACATCGCGAGGCGCTGACCGGCAAGTTAGTGGGACTTTGGGGTGCTGTCAGCGACGCCTCGGCTTTCGAAACGCTTGATCTTGACGCGCAGCAGGCGTTGTTCCTGATCATTTCGCGGATGACGGAAAAGGACCTTTGGTGGACGGTGCGAAAGATTCGCAACGTCTGGGGGGCCGGCGGTGTTGGCTTTGAGTTTTCAGCCTGGCCCGTGATCGAATCGGCGCTCTCGGCGCGGAAGGACTTTACCCGACGATTCGCGAAGCACCGAAACACCGATGGTGGGTTTTACGAAAAAGGCTCTCCCGTCTCGATCATGCATTTCCTGTTCGTGAACAAGACCCCGAGGGAGTGGTCCTTTCACTTCGATCTTTACAGTCCCTTGCATTCGCCACTGAGCGCGTGGAAACACCTTCAGCATGAAGTGCTGGCCGAAGTAAAACCCGACTGGCGGCGGATCAAGCGAGCCTTGACCGAGAGACAGAGTCGCACGCACGTAAAGGGGAGCAGCTCTCATGTTTGACCAATTCACACTTGGTATTGAAGAAGAGTTTCAGATCGTCGACCCGCGCACTCGCGAACTGCGAAGTCACGTTTCTGAGTTTCTCGAAGAAGGCAAGATGATCCTGGGCGAGCAGATTAAGCCCGAGATGATCCAATCAATGATCGAAGTGGGCACCGGCGTTTGCAAGAACATTCAGGAAGCGCGCGCTGATATCACACGCTTGCGCAGCATTATCTCCGCCCTGGCGGCGAAGACCGGACTCGTGATCGTGGCCGCCTCCACCCACCCATTTTCGCATTGGCAGGACCAGAAGATTCATGAAGATGAACGGTACCAGTTGCTGGTCCAGGAGCTACAAAACGTAGCGCGCTCACTCTTGATTTTTGGCTTGCATGTTCATGTCGGAGTGGGAGATCCGGAGCGACGAATCCACATCATGAACGCGGCTCGTTACTTTTTGCCGCATGTGCTGGCACTAACGACGTCGTCGCCCTTCTGGTTAGGACACAACACCGGGCTGAAGTCGTACCGGACCGAAGTTTTCAAACAGTTTCCGCGCACCGACATTCCTGACCATTTCGACTCATACAGCAACTTCCAGCGCTATGTAGACCTGCTGGTGAAAACCGGCTGCATCAATGACGGCCGCAAGATTTGGTGGGACCTGCGGCCACACCCGATTTTCCCGACTCTCGAATTTCGGATCTGCGATATCCCGACTCGGGTTGACGACACGATCGCGATCGCTGCGCTGTTTCAGGCTATCGTCGCAAAGCTGACCAAGCTGATCGAGAAGAACCTCGGATTTCGGCTTTATCGCCGCATGCTGATTCAGGAAAATAAATGGCGCGCGGTGCGTTGGGGGATTGACGGCAAGATGATCGATTTCGGCAAACAGAAAGAAGTGCCGACACGTGATCTGATTCTTGAGCTGCTGGATTTTGTCGACGATGTTGTTGATGAACTCGGGTCGCGCAAGGAGATCGAACACATACACACGATCCTCGATCGAAAGACATCGGCCGAAGAGCAGCTACGTGTGTTTGCCGAGACCAAAGACCTGAAGGCCGTAGTTGATCGTCTCGTGGAGCTGACGATGGAAAACGTTCCAGTGGCCACCGACTTCACGATGGCTTCACGACCAGTCAGCTCGGCTTCGTCGATCTCCAAATAGATCCGGGGCCCTCTCACGTGGCAGATTAGCAATCAGAGCTGGGGGTGCAAATCCCTCTCGATCTCCGTCGCAAGGTAGCGGAGCGATTCGAGATTCTCCTTGTCCACGACGTAGCTGACCTTGCCGAACTTCAGTGTCACTGACTTCGCCGCCGCTATGTTTCGAAAGTCGTCGAAACTAATTAAGACGTTCCCAATTTCCAGTTTTATTAGCGTCTCGCTTTCGCTCTTCGCGGCGGGCTCATACTTTGCATACTTAAACTCAATCGCATCGGCGGTAATGACTACACTCCGATCCGTTTGAGCGAATAGCTGTGAATCGGTCTGGGCATTTAGGAATAACAGCACGGCGGCCTTATTTGTTGGTCGCACCACCGCCCCTACTATCTGGTACGGTCTGTCTGGCCCGCCGACTTTTTTCTGAATCTCTTCCGCCATCGGTTTCAAGACGTAGGTAGTTGCTCCATTGTCGACGTCCTTGCTAAGCGCCAGGGTCGGATAGGGCGCCTGGCCATGAACCGCTACCTGAATGAGAAACAAGAAAACGGTACTCAAAAGCATTCGCTGGGGCATCGGTTTCCTCCTATTGTTTTGCACGTTGGGCCCGAACTTCTTCGCGCTGCGCCAGATAATACTGCCACAGCATTCTCGCCGCCACTGAACGAAACGGCCGCCACGCTTCTGCGAACTCGAGCAGCTGATTCGTGCTTGGCTTGCCTGGGAGTTCTTTGAGTCTAGTGACAGCACTCACGAGCGCCAGGTCGGTAGCTGGAAAAATATCGGGCCGGCGCAGCACCATCAAAAGATAGACGTCCGCGCTCCAGCTGCCAATGCCTTTCACTTCGATCAGGGCCGCTCTCGCGTCGGCATCATTCGCGCGAGCAAGTCTGGACAATGACAAGCGCTTATCAGCCAGGCGCCGCGCGAGGTCCAAACAGTACGAAGCCTTTTGGCGCGTTAGGCCGAGCGATCTCAGGTGCCCTTCGCCCAGTTCGATCATTCGAGTCGGCCGAAACGGGACGATGTTGTTTTTGAGACGCAACAACATCGTGGCTGCAGCAGCGAGCGAAACTTGTTGCTCCAGAATGATGTGAATGAGCGTTTCAAAGCCGGCCGGGCGCGCCCACATTGGAGGTGGGCCATATTTATCAAAAACAAAGCGCAGCTCACGATCACGCTTGGCCAATTCCATTGCGGCCGCTGCCAGAGCAATCTCGGTGAGTCCGACAGGCGTCATGATTAACGAAGGTACGAAAACTCAATCGAAACCGGGAAGCCGCAGCGCGAGCAAGTCTTCACGAGAGGTAAATGAGATCGCAGACAATCGTCGCAGTCCAGACCAGCCGGTCAGGTATTAGCCGAGTTTAGTTTAGGAAGAATGGGCGAGCGCGAGCATCAGAAAGTTTTCAAACAGAATCCGACCATCGCGCGACTCGTTTTGATGCTCCCAGCGAGTGCGGGATTTATTCCAGTCTTCAAACGACTTCTCAAGGTGAAACTGGACTGCATAAATCAGTTGGCCCTCGCTCCGCTTCACCATCATCTGATTGCGGCAGAGATAGGATGTCGCCAGCAGCGCGAAGCCCTCAGGAACGCGGTCGAGCTGGAGCCCGTGATTCTGCCAAACGCGCAGCACGCGGGCCTCCGTGGTGTAATCCTGCCAGACGCCGGACGAAGGATTTGCCATCCCCTTGAAAATAGCGTCTTTCGGATCTGTAATGCGGATAAATCGATACTGATATTCCGACTGGCGGTTTAAACGTTGCTCATGCTGTTCGCGGCGATCGAGCGTGAGCACACGCGCGCCAAAACTCATGCCGACCAGTTGATGGCCGCCACAAATTGCCAGGACCGGAACCTTAGTGGCGCGAATGAATTCTGCAAAGGTGTCAATCACAGCCGGGTTGTAGAAATCAAAATCCCGCAGCGTCCCGCTTAAAACGATCGCGTCCGGATTGAATTGCGCAGCGGCTGTGCCCACTGAGGCAAGGTGCGCCACCTCGGTTACAGGTTTCTTCACCAAGCGTTTGATATTACTGTCGATGTTCTCGAGCGCCATCCCCGCAATCTTTCGCTCGCGCTTAAGTTCAATCGCGGCCGCACTACCCCATTCATGACGAGCAACGTCAGAAATGTCGTCCTCATCGCGCAGTAAGCTATCAACCACGAGCACGCGCGCAGCTTCGACGCGTTGTTCGATCGGCTCGTAACGGCAGAAGGTGTGTTGGTTGAAAGGAAACGGCAACGTAGCGATGGGATCGACTGGTGGCGGCTCGGCTATTTGAATTTCCCTGGGCTCTTCGATCATGTTGCGGCCTATTAAACTTCGAACCTCATCGTAACGCAAGTGGCCAGATGATAGGCCGTCTGAGGTGGTCGTCTGACTCTACGCGACGTGCTTTCGTTGTTTAGTGCTCTGCTTGAATTCGGGAACCGCAGCCCCAGCGCCTGCCTCTTGCAACTCCGCCGCGACTTTGCCAATTAGCAGTTTTCGAACGCGAGTTTTCAGCGCGTCCGTTTTGCCTTCCCATTGATCCGCGAGCAGCAGCATGCGAAACCATGACGACTCGAGTTCATCTGCCAGTTGGGAGATTCTGGTAATGTCGTAAGGAACGGCGAACTCAACGCAGCGCGCGCGCGCAAACACCGAAAGATAACGCGCCGTGGCAAGGTCAGGACAGAGCAATCGCCGTTTCCCAACTTTGAGTTCAACGCCAAGCAGCGTGTGGAGAATTTCAACTAAGGGGCGCGCAGGAAGGCTTTCAAAGCTGTAGGAGCGCGTGCGAAGTTTGCGAATCCGCTCGCGATAAATGTGAGGCAACCAGCTATCACCGAGGGCGGCCTTCACTTCCAAAGCATAGTCTTCAGCAGTCATTTGATGGCAACTAGAAACGCGGGCGGGCGCGCGCTAACCAAACTACTTTCTCGAAACGTTTACAACTGGCTTGCTCTGCAGCGCGTTGATCGCGCGTCCAGGGAAGAGTCCAAGATAAAACACACCGAGAATCGTGAGCACCAAGACTACCCGAATGCTTGCCGGAACGAGCGGCGCGTCCCACGTCGTCGTGCGGTCGCGGAAAAACATGACGATGATTAGCCGCAAATAGTAGTAGGCCGAGACTGCCGTGTTGAGGACGCCGACGACTACGAGAAGATAGTAGCCCTGATCGAGCGCGGCCCGGAAAACCAATACCTTTCCGATGAAACCGGCGGTCAGCGGCATGCCTAACAAGCTGAGCAGAAAAAGTGAAAGCGCGAAAGCGAGCCACGGTGATTGGAAGCCGATGCCGCTGTAATCTTCGATTTCAGTGCGTCGATCTCCGGAGCGCGCAATCATCTGGACGACCGCGAATGCGCCAAGGTTCATCACCGCATAAGCCAATAGATAGAAGATGACCGCGCTGATCGCTAAGTCGCGATGTTCAAAGTCAGTTGCCGCGCCCGCCGCGACGAAACCTACGACCGCATAACCAGCGTGCGCGATCGAGGAATAAGCGAGCATGCGCTTTACATTGTTCTGCGTAATGGCGACCACGTTGCCGAGCGTCATCGTAGCGATCGCCAAAACGACGAGGACACCCAGCCAGGCCGAGTGGAGTTGGCCCGCGATATTTGAAGTGCCCGCCGCGACTACAAACGGAAACGCAAAAACGAAGACGCGCATAAATGAAGCAAAGCCGGCTGCTTTCGGACCAGCAGCCATAAACGCGGTGACGGGCGTGGGGGCCCCTTCGTAAACATCGGGAGTCCAAACATGAAACGGCGCCGTGGCTATCTTGAATCCGAACCCTACCAACATCATTGCCGCGCCCGCGAAAAGCAAAAGTGGATACTGCGCGCCAGAAATACGCCGGGCAATTTCAGCGATGTTTGTGGTGCCGGGCAGGCCAGTGGCGGTAGCTGTCGCGCCATAGGTGAGCGCGATTCCGTAAAGCAGGAATGCCGACGAGAAGGAGCCGAGGATGAAATACTTCATCGACGATTCGTTAGCGCGAACGTCGGTCCGGCGAAAACCGCACATCACGTAGGTTGCAATCGACAGAATCTCGAGCCCGAGGAACACGATTACGAGATCGCCCGCCGAGGCCATAAACATCATGCCGGTCGTGGCAAACATCAACAGCGAATGAAATTCGCCGGCAGGAAGACGTTCACTCTCAACCCAAACGATCGACACGAGAAGGGTGAGAGCCGAAACCACCAGAAAGACGAAAGTGAAACCAAGCCGCAGGTGATCTAATACGATCATCCCGTTGAACGCTTCAGCTGGGCCGTGCCAGCCGAGTGCGAGCCAGCCCGCACCGACAGCTGCCGCCACCAGGCCGGCGAG
>JANLZV010000434.1:0-5088 GCA_031366425.1 Pyrinomonadaceae bacterium
ATGTCGCTTTCGCGGATCTGTTAGCGACTGACTGGATCGAAGTGTTGCCTGAAGGTGTTACCGACAAAGCGGGATCGATCGAAGGCGTGAAGCCTTTCGAGCCGTCGGAAATTACTTTCAGCGAGTGGAAATTTTTGCAGATCGATAAAGACGCCTTTGTGATCTCCTACACGGTGGCCGCCAAAGGCAAGTTTGCCGGAAAAGAACTGCCGTCTGGGGCTACTCACGCGAGTTCAGCGTGGGTCTATCGCGACAAGAAGTGGGTCGCAATTTATCACCAGGAATGCCCGGTAGTCCCGGCCCGCGCCCAATCGGCAAATGATCCCGCGAAACCGGTCGCGTCGCCAGCGGCGAAACCAGCCGTGGCTGAGCCAGGGCCCGATGCAGTTGCCAATGAAAAAGGCGTCTGGGAATTGTTTATAAATAAAGACTACGACACCTTTGCCGCGCGGTTGGCGACTGACTTTCTTGAAGTGACACCGGACGGCTTTTATGACAAGGCCGGATCGGTCAAAGGCGTCACCATGTTTGACGCATCCAAAGGTGAGTTAAGCGAATGGAAAACCGCGAAGCTCGATGACGATGCGACGCTCGTAACTTACCTCGTAAAGGATCCGCGTTACGCGCCCAACGGCGAACGTCATGCGACGATCTGGGTCAAACGTGACGGCAAATGGATGGGACTGTTTCATCACGGTGGCACTCCGGCGCGTAAAGCGGTGCCGTCGCCATCCGCCGCTGCATCGCCAGCAGCAGCCGCGGCAACTCCGGCGGAGAAGAAGTCTCCCGTAACGCCTTAGGCAGGGGGAAACTCGTTCGCAAAAAAAGGGTAGGGGCCATGCGCCTCTACCCTTTTTCCAGCGTTGACCAGCCAATCGAGCCGAAGCACTTCTGCCAGTGGATTGATTGCGCTAACCGGCAATGGCTGTTTGAAAACCGTGAATAGCGATTTCACCGGCGGAGAATTATACTCCCAATGAAAATCACTAACGGACCAGCCGGCAAAACAAATGATCATCGAGCAGATAACCGTCACTCCATTCCAACAACACACGCGCATTCTCGGCTGTGAAAAAACAAAGCGGGCGATCTGTATCGATCCCGGTGACGATTCACGAGCGATCGCATCCGCGATTGATAAGCATGGCTTCGAGTTGCAGGCGATTGCGGTGACCCACGCGCACCTGGATCACATCGGCGGAGTAGCCGCACTGAAAAAACTGAAGCCGGCGGCCGACGTGATGATTCACCGCGACGACGAGTTTATCTACAACGCGCTGCCTGAGCAGGCTGCGTGGATCGGGATTCCCCGAAGCCAGTGGGCCATGATGGGCCTGGACTTCGAAGCTCCTCCAAAGGTTGATGGCTACTGGGAAGACAATCAAACCTACGCGGTCGGCGAACTTCAGTTTCAGATCATTCACTGTCCGGGACACACGCCCGGTCACGTCGTTTTATTTGAAACGCGTGAGCGGAAAGTATTTGTCGGCGATGTTTTGTTCGCGGGTTCGGTGGGCCGCACAGATTTGCCGGGTGGATCAACCGAGCAATTAATGGATTCAATTATGAATAAGTTGTTGCCGTTGGGAGACGACGTCGAAGTTCATTCGGGACATGGACCAGTGACGACCATCGGGCAGGAGAGGTTGACCAATCCGTTTCTCACCGGTGCCTACAAGTTGGGACCAGGACGGCTTTAACGCGTCCGACGCAGCTATTTCTGCTTTGGACCACGCAACCGGCTCGACTTCATCTCGTCCCACTTTTCTTTCTGCTCACCATCCAGCTGGCTCGGCAGAGTTTCGACTGGAATGTCGTTTTGCGAGCAGAAATGTCTCCAGAGCACGAAGCGTAAATCGAATGCTCCGGTTTCGTCGGAAATGATGTTGTCTACTTTCGGTTCTTCTACCTTTTCGTTCGCCATAGCCGCAAATACCCGCCTGTTTTGTGATGATGGAGTTTAGCAGGTTTTCCGAGAACAGGTCACTTGTGGAGTCAATCAAAGGAATTAGAGCGGCGTGAGTGACCCGCGCTCAGCCGCCAGTTGAAGTGCTAACCGGCGCTCACCAGATAAATTGAACCCGTCGGCACTTGCACGCCACTCTCCGGCTCAAGCGTGATCGCAAACACCGCGGCCTCGCGCGCTACGCCCGGAATTTCATCTTCGAGCATCCCGTTTCCGGAGGCATCGGGCATAAACACTTTGCCCGGCATCTTCTTGTTGTCCTTAATAAACCACAACTGATACGCCATCCCTTTGGGCACTGCCGGCAGTCCTTTAGCCATTAACATTGCGTGACCCGTCTGGTCGAAAGCCAGCATCGCATGCGCACCCGGCGCGTCCTTCGTGCCTGCGAGCGACGCCATCCGAGCGCCGGGGGACGTCAGAAGTGTCACTGCTTCGCGTTCGCGCGCCCGACCTCGATTCACCTCTTCGATTTGTTCGGCCATTTTGGCCAGCTCCGCTTTCGTCTTTTGATTCTGTTGCCACAGCACAAATACGGAAGCAAGCAAGGCCACTAGGAGAAACGCGGCGGCAATTGCGGACACTGGACTCCAGAAAAAACTCGATCGCGTCGGACGTTCAAAGGACAACACTCTTGCGTCACTTGAAGAAGCGTGGTGTTCCATGTCGACGACACTTGCAGGTTCCGTTTTTGCCGCAGTGAGGATCTGTTGTCGCAAGCTGGCTGATGGCTCAACGCGGGCAGCATCAAGCGCCAGGAACGCGGCTGTTTCCTCCCACTCAAGCATTTCGGCGCGGCAGTCGGCACACGATTGAAGGTGCGACTCCAGCGCGCGCGCGTCTTCCGCGTCAAGCGCGTCTAACGCTTTCGCGGCCAGCAACTCCTTGTAATCTTCGTGGACCATCAGTCTCAATTCAATGCTAGTTCAATGCCGAGCCCATCAACGTCTGACCTTGTTCTCCCAATAGTTCGCGCAGCTTGATCATTCCGGAACGCATTCGCGTCTTAACTGTGCCGAGCGGAGTATCCAGTTTTTCCGCAATTTCGGATTGGGTTAAGCCTTCGAAATAGGCTAGGTTCAAAGTCCGTCTTTGCTCTTCGGGGAGACTGGCGAGCGCCCGCGCGACAATCTCTTTCTGCTCAGAATGAAGCGTATCGGTAACCGCATCCGAAGCTTCATCGGGTGCGTTTTGAGCGGCCGAATCCGCAAGCCGCTGCCGCGCGCCGAGTTGCCGAATCCGGTCGATTCCCCGGCTCCGCGCTAAGGTGACCAGCCAGGTAAACGGCCGCCCGCGCGTGTCGTCAAAATCCCCAGCCCGTTTCCAGACCTGCAGAAAAACCTCCTGCAAAACGTCCTCAGCCTCTTCGCGGCTGTTTAATATACGAAGCAGCAAGCTGAATAGGATTACCCGATACTGATCGTATAGGCGCGCCAACGCCCCTTCATCACCGCGCGCGACGGCGTGAAGCAGATCAACGTCTGATTCTGTTCCTTTTTCTGGCTGCACTCTCAAGAATATTCAGCTCAACTAACTACGATTGCCAAATCATAACAAGAATGGCGGACTATCAGAACCGGAGAGGGGCCAGACTCGATCTGAGCATCAATGCTTCTACGACAAAAAAAGAGGCGCACCCGGATAGGTGCGCCCCTCTCAGTCATTTGTTTCCCGGAGTTACGCCACCGTGATCTCAGAAGCGAGGTACACGTCCTGAATCGCGTTGAGCAGTTCCACTCCTTCACTCATCGGCCGCTGAAACGCCTTGCGTCCCGAAATCAGCCCGGTGCCTCCGCCGCGTTTATTAATCACTGCCGTACGCACCGCTTCCGCCAAATCACTCGCGCCTTTCGACTCGCCGCCCGAGTTAATTAGGCCGCAACGTCCCATGTAACAATTAGCCACCTGATAACGAACCAGATCGATTGGATTGTCCGTCGTGAGTTTGTCGTAAACGATCTTGCTGGTTTTGCCATACGTCTTTCCCAACGCCTTTTCTACGGCAGTGTAACCGCCATTTCGCTCGGGAAGTTTTTGCTTGATGATGTCCGCTTGAATCGTCACTCCGAGATGATTGGCCTGGCCGGTCAGGTCCGCCGAAGCATGCATGTCACCCTCGGGGGTTTTGAAACCCGAGTTGCGAATGTAGCACCAAAGAATCGTGCCCATACCGAGTTCATGCGCCTCGGCGAAGGCTTGGCTGATTTCAGTGATCTGACGCGTCGATTCGTCTGAACCGAAATAGATCGTGGCGCCCACTGCGACGGCGCCGAGGTTGTGGGCCTCCTTCACCGTCCCAAACAAAACCTGGTCAAACTTATTCGGCAAGGTCAACAGCTCGTTGTGATTGATCTTTACGATAAACGGAATCTTGTGCGCATACTTGCGAGCGACTGTGCCGAGCACTCCAAAAGTCGACGCAACCGCATTGCATCCGCCCTCGATTGCCAGCTTCACGATGTTGTCGGGATCGAAATATTGTGGGTTGGGCGCGAAGGATGCGCCGGCTGAATGCTCAATTCCCTGGTCCACCGGGAGGATTGAAAGGTAACCGGTGCCCGCGAGCCGGCCATTATCGAAAAGGGATTGCAACGATCGCAAAACTGCGGGTGAACGATCGGAGTAACTCCAAACCCGATCGATAAAATCCGGGCCCGGCAAGTTGATCTGATCTTTGCTGATCGCTTCAGCCTTATGGTCGAGCAGGGTGCGCGCGTTGTCGCCCAAAAGCTCTTCGATGCGGTCGAGGGGAGTCGTTGCTCGTTGCAGTTCGGTGGCCACTGTTTCGGTCCTCCTGGCTTGATGGCTGGCAGCCAATGATGAAAATGTTCAGCGAATCGCGTGGATTATAGCATAGCGCTCTTTTTAAACGCCGCCGGGCGAGCGAGTGCCCGGCATCTCAATTCCACTCTTAGCTCTACCCAACTATCCCACCACTCCTCAACCCGACACCCAACCCGCACTACAAGCCTGCTTGCATATAAAATGGGACGGTGAATACTGGTTGCGCCCGGCTTCTTCCTGGTCTAGAATCCCCGCCGCAGTACACCTCAAAGGTAGTATCCGCCGCCAAGCGTGAGTGCTCACGCAACCGTCGAAAAAGAGTTCGACCAGAGTTTCCC
>JANLZV010000449.1:0-2274 GCA_031366425.1 Pyrinomonadaceae bacterium
GCCGCCGAGGCAAACACCAATCACGAGCCACAACAGTCCCGGCAAAAAACCAAACTGCGCCGCCAGCACCGGACCGATCAACGGACCTGCGCCGGAGATCGCTGCGAAGTGATGACCGAAAAGCACCCACTTGTTTGTCGGGTAGTAGTTGTGTCCGTCGTACATCGTTTGCGACGGCACCGGACGCGAATCATCAAGCGCGAGCACCTTAGCGGCGATGAAGGCGGAATAGTAACGATACGCAATCGCGATTACGCAAAGCGAACCGATGATGATGGGTAGGGCGTTCATAACGGTGGCATCGAGATATTCTCTTAACCTAATATGGCTTGAAGCGACTAACGTTGCGCTAGTGGTTTAGAGCGGGGTCATCCTTTCGCACAAGCAAAATTTTTGACATCGCTTCCAACAATTTATTCTCAATGACTCCGCCGCTTTCCTTCGGATACCTAACCGTCATGATACCTGCGGCTTGATCAACGCTGACGACTGTCATGCGGAGCTTTCCATTGTCATCATAGAGTTTCACTTTGGGTTTCGCGTTGCCCCAGGATAATTGTTCATACTCATCCTGCTGCCGCCCAGCCCATTTAGCCGATGTATACCCTTTGGCGAAGCCGTCTTCCCAGCCACTTTGCCACAACACCGGGTTTTTAGGTTTTAGTTTCTCCGCCTGAGTTTGTCCTACAGCGGTTATCAAAGCGGGGGGCGGAGTTGTTCCTCCTTTGAACTGTTTTACCCAACCATTTCCCTCTCGCAGCCCCCGTTTGAATCCATCCTGATAGTCGGGTGAACTGCTATCTGTTGCCAAAGTTGTGGGAGAAGGTAGGGCGGGGCTTGGCCGGGTCTCCACTCGGTTATTATTGTTCGCCTGTCTGTTAGTGTTGTCGTCGCTCATAATCGGAACGACCACGATCAGCGTGAGTACGAGAAAAACCAAAAGCCCAAGGAGTCCTAGCTTTATCTTATCGGTTACTGAAAAAGGCTGAAGCTTCTCTTCCGATTGCATTCCCAGTAGCTTGATAGCCCAGTTCCGCAGCCGAGCCGCCAGCATCCATAGAATGCGCAAAATGTCGTCCCCTTCGGTCAAGGGCCGCTTCTGGACTTTATGACGGGCGGTGCTCTGGTAAGGTTGCGGCTGACTGGAGTGGGGGGCTATTGGTTGACCACATCGCGGGCAAGCTACAGCCTGATTCGACACTTGCGATCCGCAAGCAGAACAAGCAACTAATGTTGGTTCACTGCTTTGGTTGCTCATACGAAATTACCGCAGCCGGGCGAGTTAACCTAAAGGCTTCAGTCTTTCACGCGAGGTGTGTATCACGGCCAAGACTTCAATCTGTTCTTTCTCGTCTTTGATTAGGTAGATGATCCGGTATGACCCTTCAATCAGTTCGCGCACAATGTTGAGTTCGTACTCAGGAACCATCCGACCAGAAAAAGGAAAGTTCGCAATCTGTTTGGAACGTCTGGTTAGTTGATCGACAACTGTTTGCGCATATTCTGGTGAGGTTTGCGCCACGTAATTGTGGATGATCTCTAGGTGGGCGATGGCCGCGTCGGTCCAGAGAATCTTCACGACTCTAGTCCGAATTTAGATCTAACTTCAGCTACGTCTGTTAGTCTGCCCGCCTCGCTGTCAGCCAGCCCAGCCTCGATGGATTGACGCACATAGATCTCATGCATCAGATCGTCCCATGACATATCTTCCGGAAGTTTTTCAATTAGTCGCTTTGCTTCCTCTTTAATGTTTTGCGTGCTCACGGAATTCCCCCCTTACGAAAGATGTGCTTTGACTTCCTCCCAAGGGACGGTCTCGACTGCGCCGGATTCAATCTCTTTCCAGCGTCGTTCAGTTTCGGCCGCCCAGCCACTCTCAACGTCGGGATCTTCTGGACCTCCCAAGCTCTCAATGAGCAGACCAGCGAGCGTAGCGCGCTCATTTTCTGTAAGCTCAAGCGCTTTCTGAAACAGTTGTTTTAACTCTGTAGCCATGACTTAAGTTTACTTGAACCTCTCCCAGATTCCTACGCGCGCGTGACCGGCCGCCAGCGTCGCTCGAGATATTCCGCCACGCGCGTCAGCGGGAAGGTCAGCAGCAAATAGAAGACAGCGACTACCGGCCAGATCGTAAGCGGCGCCGCGTAACGGCTCGCGAGTTCTTGTCCGGTGCGCGCGAGTTCAGTTAAGCCGATGACTGACACCAGGGACGAATCTTTCAAGAGCGCAATGGCTTCGTTGGTTAACGGCGGCACTACGCGGCGAAAAGTTTGC
>JANLZV010000485.1:0-4410 GCA_031366425.1 Pyrinomonadaceae bacterium
TCTCGCTGACGCGCGGCACACACAACCTCAAGGTCGGTGGTCAGATAACAATTACGCCGATCGAAGAAAAGTTTAGTTTCTATCCGACGGTCCACTTCGATGAAATCGAGGACGAAAATGGCAACGTGCTGGCCAACCCCATCAATGCCTTCACCGCCGGGCGGCCGTTTGTGTTTGCCGGCCAGAAGACAGGCCGCGCGTTCAGCGCCTATGTGCAAGATCGGTTTCTCGTTTTTAAAAACTTTACGCTCGATGCCGGCCTGCGTTTCGACAACTACAAGCTGCTGATCAGCGAACAGGCGTTCAGCCCGCGACTGGCTGTGGCCTACTTCATCCCCCGCACGCAAACGACACTGCGCGCGTCCTACAATCGTTTTTTCCAACCGCCTCCGGCCGAAAACCTCTTGCTGGCGAGTTCGCGTGAAGCAGCTTCGATCTCGCCGCTCGCGGTAATTCAGGGCGCCGCCATGGTGCAGCCGATTCTTCCGGACAAGGAAAATGTTTTCGAAGTGGGCGCCCAGCAATTATTGACGCGGCTGTTCCGCCTCAATCTCACGGTTTATCAAAAGCGGATCGAAAATTTCTCCGACAAGGACCAGTTTGTTGAAACGGGAGTGATCTTTCCTCTCGCGATCGCCTCAGGCCGCGTTACTGGTGAGGAAGTCAGAATTGAGTCGACAGACATACGCGGATTCCACGGTTCGGTTGCGTATTCAAATGCGCATGCCTACGGCGTTACGCCGATAACCGGAGGCCTGTTCCTCGGCGAAGATCCGGCTGAACTGCAAACGCGCGGGGTAAAATTTTCTGCTGATCACGATCAGCGAAATTCTGTGCGCTTCCAGTTAGGTTACAACCATAAGCCGTCGGGTTTTTACGCAACCTTCGCTGGTCGTTACGATTCGGGCGTGCCGACGGATGTTGAACCCGGCACCACGCTTTCGGATTTTGTAGCCGAGGGTTTCGATCCGCGTCTCTACAACGAGATCGACTTCCAACGCGGGCGGGTGCGTCCCCGCACAATTCTCGATCTCTCGATGGGCGCGGATTTGTTTCAGAAGGAACGTGTGGCGATGAATCTCCAATTTGACTTTCAGAATTTGACGAACGAGTTGTTCCTTTACAACTTCGAGTCAGTGTTTAGTGGGACACACGTGGGGTTTCCCCGCCTCATCAGCGCCCGGCTCGGGCTGCGTTTCAAGTAGCTGAATGCGAGAAATCGGCCCTGGGGGGGGTGGCGGTAGGATCGGAGTTGAGATGTCGAGGCGTTACGACAAGCTGAAGCTTATCGGACATCAAACTGACCCACTACTCCTGTCCGGTCTTCGTTGACAGAGGCTTGCTGCGGCTTCTAGAATGAAGGCCGTTTCGCAAGCTGTAATCTTCTTGGCCCTAAGCGAATTGAGGAAATAGTTATGAGTCTGGTCAAGATCATCGTAATCACCATCATTGTGATTTTGAGTATTCTGCTTTTCGGTCGATTTTTCTCGTAGGCCGAAGGGGCAGCATGCTTGTGCCCGCCAAAACGCCCAAACCAACCTCAGGGGCCGCCGTTCCAGCGTGTTTCGGTGCTTATTCGCGAGTCTTTCTCCTGCTAATCTGTGGCATTTGCGTCGGTCAGTTGCTGGCGGGGAGTCGTGTGTCTGGCCAGGAGGCCGCGTCAGGCGATGAAGAAATCGTCAAAGTAAACACCGACCTGCTCCTTTTTCCGATTCGCGTTCGCGATAAGCATGGACGGGTTACAACCACTCTTACCGAACGCGATTTGATCGTCAAAGATAAAGACCGCGTCACCACCGGGCTATACTTTTATCCGGGCGCGGACCGGCTGGCACTCGTCTTCGCCCTCGATCAATCCGGCAGCCTCCGCGAAATCATTTCACAACAGCGTGATGCTGCCCTCGCGCTCTTTGGCCGCTTCAGCGAACGGTCGCGGGTAGCGGTCATTCGCTTTGCGGAGAAGCCTTCTCTCGCCGCCGGCTTCGGTCGCGACGCTGGGGCGATGCGCGCGGCCTTTAGTTTTCCCGTTGCTGCTAATCAACATACGGCGATCTTCAACGCGGCCGCGGCTGCGATCGATGCCTTTGATTCCCTGCCTCGGATTCGATCCGAACGCCACATCGTCATTTTGATCAGCGACGGGCTCGACAACGCCAGCACCCTCAAGCCTGGGCCAATCATTGAAGCGGCGTTTCAAAAACGAATTTCCTTTTACGTGGTCCATCTTCCGCTGTTTGAGCCGCGCGACGGTCGACTCGCGGTCCGCACTCCGTCGCGGGGATTTCGTGAACTCGCCGAAAAGACCGGCGGTAAGTATTTTCTGGTGGGCGACGTTAAATCGGCCCTCGCGCCGACACGCGACCAGGATCTGACCTCAGTGTTTCAGGCAATCGAAGACGATCTGAAGAGCCAATACCTGCTAGGTTTCTACCTCGGCGAGACCGCGAACGACGGACGCAAGCATCGCTTCTCAGTTACATTGCCGGACGGTTATGAGTTTCAGGCGGGTCGGCGCGGTTACTCGCGAACGCAGGAGTTTTTTGTGGACCGTCCCCGCGAAGCGCTGCAGCCCCGCTAACCAATTCGCTTCGCCGACGTACGTTAATGTTTCTAGTTAGAAGTTCCATTTTTGACTACGGCGTGATGACGGACCAGAATGTCTCTCTTACCAATTTGATAGAGTCGTAGCCCTGAACACATGACTGAAAAACAGGAAGTTGGGTTCCGAAAAATTCGTCGCGCACTGATCAGCGTTTCCGACAAAACCGGGATCGTCGACTTCGCGCGCGAATTAAAAAACTTCGACGTCGAAATCATCAGCACTGGAGGAACCGCAAAGACGTTGCGCGACGCCGGGATCGAAGTGCGCGACGTCTCAGACGTAACCGGTTTTCCGGAAATGATGGACGGACGGGTGAAGACGCTGCACCCACGTATCCACGGCGGACTCCTGGGTCTGCGAGATAACGCGGACCATGAAGCGGCGATGGGCGTGCACGGTATCGAGCCAATCGACATGGTGGTGATCAATCTTTATCCGTTTGAGCAGACGATCGCGCGCGAAGGCGTAACCCTCGAAGAGGCGATCGAACAAATAGACATTGGCGGTCCGGCAATGATTCGCTCCGCCGCCAAAAACTACGGAGACGTCGCGGTGGTGAGTTCCCCTGACGACTATGAAGAGGTCCTGGCAGAACTACGCGAGACCGGATCCACAAGTCTTTCCCTGCGCCAGCGACTCGCGACTCGTGCCTTTTGTCGCACAGCTAATTACGACGGCCCAATCTTTCAGTACCTGGCTGCGAATGGACCGGATCCGGCAGGTGTTTTCGGTGAAGGCAAATACAGCGAGTCATCAGAGGCGTCTGACCTGCGCGAGGAGTTCTCTCTCACCCTGCTCAAGACTTCAGATCTTCGCTATGGCGAAAATCCTCATCAGTTAGCGGCGCTATATCGCGCGGGAAACTGGGATGGCATCGCGCAAGCAAAACTCCTCTCCGGAAAAGAAATGTCCTTCAACAACTATGTTGACGCCGACGCAGCATGGCAACTGGTTTGTGATTTTGCAGAACGGACCTGCGCGATCATCAAGCACACAAATCCGGCTGGAGTTGGCCGGGGCCAAACCTCGGACGAAGCCTACCGCCGGGCGTTAGCCACTGATCCTGTTTCAGCGTTTGGAGGAATAGTCGCGTTCAACCGGCCATTAGATGAAGTGGCCGCGCGCGCGGTCGTCGAGATTTTCACCGAGGTGGTGATCGCGCCCGGCTATGACGAGGCCGCGCTCGAAGTATTGCGCTCAAAAAAGAATTTGCGTGTATTACGGGCGACGCCCAAGCCGGCAGCCGGGCTCGAGTACAAACAGATCAGCGGCGGCATGCTGATGCAAACACGGGATACTCATGAGTTGAAGCGCGAGGATCTTAAGGTTGTCACCAAACGAGCGCCATCCGAAAATGAATTGGACGATTTACTGTTCGCCTGGACCGTCTGCAAACACACGAAGTCGAACGCGATCGTTTATGCACGCGACGGGCAAACGGTAGGGGTGGGCGCGGGGCAAATGTCGCGCGTCGATTCGGTTAAGCTTGGCGCAATGCGTGCTCAACTGCCCGTTGCGGGGTCGGTGCTGGCTTCCGATGCCTTTTTCCCGTTTCGCGATGGCATCGACGAAGCGGCGAAGCATGGCATCACTGCAGTGATTCAACCAGGCGGCTCAATGCGCGACGCGGAAGGCATTGCGGATTGTGACGAACACAATCTGGCGATGCTGTTTACCGCCATTCGACACTTCAAGCATTGATGGCTGACAAAAGGGTGCAGTTGTGCTTCACTAATCACTACGATGTCTACGCGGCCGAAAACAACAATAACGCCAGGAGACTACCTAGCTCTGGAACGACAAGCCGA
>JANLZV010000526.1:0-6283 GCA_031366425.1 Pyrinomonadaceae bacterium
CGGGGCGATCAGTTTGTCGAAGCGCAGGTAACCCTCCCTCAGATGATTTCGGAAGAAACGAAGGAACTGCTGAGGCAGTATTCGAAGTTAAACTCGGAGAATCCGCGGGTGGAGATGGGGCTGGAGTAGGGAAGTGAAGTGAAGCGTAATAAGTGAAGCGTGATAAGTAAGAAGTGAAAAGTAATTCAAGCTAGCGACTTCTCACAACATTTCACGTATCACTCTTCACTTTTCACTCTTCACTGTTTTTACCGTTATGAAGCGTAAACCAAAGACATACACGATCAGCGCAGTGGCGGACCAATACGGCATCCATCCGCAGACGCTCCGCCTGTATGAACGCGAAGGACTGCTGAAGCCGTCGCGGTCTGAAGGCAACACGCGTCTCTACACTGATCCGGATCTCACTCGGCTCGAATTGATTCTTTCGCTCACTCGCGACCTCGGCGTAAATCTCGCTGGCGTCGAAATCATCATGAACATGCGCGAAAAGATGGACGCGATGCAGCAGGAATTTGAACGCTTCTTTCAGTACCTGCAGTCACACGCTGACGAACTCACCAACTTTGTCGAACCTCCCGCTGAAGGCACTTCCGACGCGCTTGTGCCCATCACCCGCGCGGCCGCGCTCCGCCGTCGCAGCATCTCGCGCAGCTAGTTCGCTCTCGCTTCTCTCGTGGCAACCCCTCCCGCAGCAAGCTTAGTTACTTAACCAAAACTTTTTGCATTTTGCTGTAAAGGGTGTCCGCTTCACAGCGATAGCAAAGCTGTCGCCTTCGGTCGTAGCATCGCGCTCGGTTTATCAACGACGGTTCTACGTAAGGACCAGAAATGATCCGGATTGTTCACCGTTTCATCGGCTCAATCTCCATTGGCTCCCTTGCCTCCCTCGCCTCCCTCGCGACTCTCGTTGCACCTTGCACCGCACCTTTCAGCTTGGCCGCTCTCTTCCTGGCTTTTTCCACGCCGGCGTTCGCCCAAGACCTCGACAACGTCACCTTTCGGGGCCGCATCACCGATCAAAATCACGCCGTGATTCCCGGCGCAACCGTCGAAGCGGTCCTGTTGAAAACGAAGACGATCCGCACTGCCGTGTCAGACGAAAACGGAAACTATCAACTCATTCAACTCGAGCCGGGCGTCTATTCGTTGCGCATCGCGGCCCGCGGCTTCGCGCAGCAGGAGAAACCAGCGCTCGCCACTATCGCCGGGCAAAACGTCCAACTCAACTTCATCCTGATGCCGCAAAGCCTGATCGCTGAACCCTTAACGATCCTCTCAGGAGATATGCCCCTGGTTGATACGACGCGAACTGTCGTGGGCGGCACCGTCACCGCGCATGAGGTTGAGACGTTGCCAGTCGCAACGCGTTCGCCGCTCGATCTCATTTTTACGCTCGGCGGAGTTACGGAAGAGCCGCTCGCAACACGTGACCTTGCCGAAGATCAGAAAGCTTCGCACGCCGGAACTCCGGAAGAGGCTGGCGCTTTCGCGCTTGCTGGTGGCCCGGCCTA
The DNA here is from genome assembly GCA_031366425.1 of Pyrinomonadaceae bacterium. Lineage (GTDB taxonomy): Bacteria > Acidobacteriota > Blastocatellia > Pyrinomonadales > Pyrinomonadaceae > PSRF01. Next base: position 1,515 of record JANLZV010000526.1, read on the forward strand.
TTCCAACAACATTACGATTGACGGCCTCGACAACAATGATGACCGCGCCGCCCGCGAACGTTTCCAGCCCTCGATTGAAAGCGTGGCAGAAGTGCAGATCATCACTAGTCAGTTTTCGGCGGAGTACGGCCGGGCTTCGGGAGGCCGCATCAACATCAAGACGCGCGGCGGCTCAAACAATTATGAGGGACGGCTGTTCTATTTCTTCCGCGACGACTGGCTCAATGCCAATACGTTTAATAACAACCGAATTGGAGTCAGCCGGCTTCCCTTTACCGATCACAACCCCGGTGGCACCCTTAGCGGACCTGTTGTGTTTCCGAATTTTCTCGGGCCGCTACGCTACGACGGCAGCAGCAAGACCTTCTTCTTCACGGCATATGAATACCAGACGATTCAGGACTCAGCCTTGATCAACACGTTCGTGCCCGTAAGCCGTAACCCATCGTTCCCTTTGCCCCTCCCAACCGCGCCCGACGCAAAACGGTTCGAAAACGCCGCGACGCCGCGAGCTCGAGTTGAGATAGCGCCGTTTATCCACGGTCTTAGTACACCACAGACGAATCACACGCTCACTGCCCGCGTGGATCATAAGTTTAGTGAACTGCACAACGGTGCTTGGCTGTTGCAACTTGGCAGGCTAGCGGATCTTCGCCAGTTCACCGGCGGTGACCGTCTCGCGGAGTCGTTGCAGGCAAAAACGCGAACCACTGAGGCGCTTTCCTATTCCGACAACTTTGTCTTTTCAGCCTCGTCTGTAAATCAGGTGCGCCTGCAATTCTCGCGACTCGCGCCGGCGCTGAAAGCGCGCAGCGGTCCCCGACCCGTGGTGATTATCGACTACGACGCGCCGCCTATCCTCCCGGGTGAGACGCTGCAGAGCGGACAACTCGTGGCTGGCTCTTCCACGATCGGCGCCACCGATCGCAAAGAAGATCGGATTCAACTTCAGGATGTGTTGGCATCCGCCCGCGGCAGACACTCGATGAAGATTGGCGCCGACTTCCAGTACATCAAGTCGACCTTCATTGATCTCTCTGACGCCTCAGGCACTTACAATTTCGCTTCCGCCGGAGACTTCGTTGCCGGACTCGCCAGCCGTTACCGTCAAAACTTTCTCACCACTTCCACTCAGCGAAACAGCTATGCCGGGATCTTTATCTCGGATGAAGCCAGGCTCCGGTCAAACCTGGTAGTCACCTTTGGCTTACGCTGGGAAACGGAAACCATCCTTCACGACCGGAACAATTTCGCTCCGCGCCTGGCTGCCGCTTACGATCCATTCCAAACCGGAAAAACCGTGGTTCGCGCTGGCGCTGGTGTCTTTTATAACCGCGCGCTCTTGCGCACTATCGACGATTTCACGCTCGGTGCGCAGCAGCGCTTCTTCGACACCGACGATCTTGTCGATCCCGTAACGGGCCACCTTGCCAACGAAACCTTTCGCCGCGAGTTCATTCGCACCTATCTCAAGTTTCCCGAGGCGCTCACACTTGATTCAAATCTCGTCAAACAGTTCAGCATTTTCAACTCCGGGTTTTCGCGCCGGCTCGATCCGAGCCTGCGAATTCCGGAAAGCTATCAGGCTAACCTCGGGTTTGAGCGCGAACTGGGAAAAACTCTCGTCGTTGAGGCAAATTACACTTGGAATCGCGGGCTGCACTTGTGGCGTGAATTCAACGCGAACGCGCCGCGCCTTCCGCCGGGTTTCAAAGACTTCGCCGGCTACCTGCTCTCGCGTGACTTCACCAACTTCGCCAACTCTTCTGGAACGCGACCGATTTACAACGCCGGGGGCGCAGGCGAACTCGTTCGCTTTGTAACCGGTCCATTCGATCCCGGCCGCCCAAATCGTTGCGTTGGATCGTTTAATCCCACCAACCCAGATTCCGGCGGCTGTGTTAGCGAGTTTGGGGTCCCAGTGACGCTCTTCAATCTAAATAGTTTTTCGTCGTCCCTTCCGGTTGACGCGGCGTTGGCCGCCTTGAATTTTCTGCGACCAGACCCGACCCGACGAGAAGTGGAACAATTGGTTTCCGCCGGTAACAGTTTCTATCAGGGGTTGACGCTGGAGGTGCGGGGAAGATTACGTGCGCGCAGTGGCCTGGGTCTTTCCTTTCGCGGCGCTTATACGATTTCAAAGCTTCGGGACGATGGTATTGTTAATACTTCCGACGCGCTCGTGGCCGGCAACTTCCACGCTGAACGATCGCGCAGCCTGCTTGATCGACGCCATCGCTTTGTTTTTTCCGGCACCTTCGACACGCCAAAATCGCTCGGCAAGTTGTGCATCTCGCCAATCTGGCGCATCGCGTCTGGCGCTCCCTTCAATATTTCCATTGGCGGCGCGGATCGAAATCTCGACGACGTTGGAAACGATCGTCCAAATTTCAACGGAGACACAAAACTGCTGCGCTGGCGCGCGCGTGGTGAACCTCTTGACCCGTCGCTCCTGAATCTCTTCGCGTTACCCGCGATCGGTCGGGTGGGCAATCTCCCCCGCAATGCCGGACAAGGACCCGGTCAGTTTTTCCTCGATCTCAACCTGACGCGCGAATTCCGTATCGGCGAACGCCTGCGCCTACGACCGGTAGTCGAGTTTGATAACGTGCTGAACAAAACCGTCTTCAGTTTTGGTAGCGAATTCATAAACTTCAACGCGTTGTCACCGGCGGCAACTGCCGATCAGCGGCAGGCCTTTCTCGATTCATTTTTGGTAGCTACTCGCACTCTCCGCCCGCGCCAGGTGCGGCTCGGCATCCGCTTCGACTTTTGAAGTCAGGCTGTCTGCACCAGGGTTGCCATCATCGGTTTCCTGCCGGCCTTTGCGCTTAAGCCAAATTGCAAACCACCTGTTCTGCCGTTTTGTGGTAAATTTTCCTTCCTAATGGCTGGCCCACCATCACAATCAGAACACGTTAGCGAAGCCGACACTGCTTTGCTGGATGCCGAACTTTTCATCAAATACCAGGCGCCCGAGCGCGCTATCAAGCGGCTGCGCTCGGCGCTCGAAGGGAACCCGCGTTCGATTCCCCTCCGCGAGCGCTTGCGCGAGGTTTGCATCTCGCAAAAGCAAGCTGAAGAGGCCGCGCGGCAATGTCTCGCGCTTGCTAGTTTGTACATTGAGCGCGAAGAGTTTGATTCGGCTTACGACCGCCTGCTCGAATCCAAGCAACTCGACCCGCGGATAAATATCGCCAGCGGTCTTGAGGCAATTCGCCGTGCCCGTCGTCCTGATCTCCGGCCTGAACCCGCGGGAGCCGCACGTCCACAAACAACGGTCGCCACCCTTGCAGGCGACCTCGCGACCATCAATGTGTTTGACGCGATTCAGGTGATTGAGAATGCGAAGTTGACCGGTGTACTTCATCTGGCGAATTCCGCGCAGGAAGCGCGCATTCTCTTTAACCAGGGGGCGATTGTGGATGCGGAGTCGGTGGGCATAAACGGTGAACCCGCCTTCAAGTTAACGGTGGAAATCACAACCGGAAGTTTTGAGTTTCAACGATCTGGGAAGGAGTTTCCTGTCCGGATTCACGCGGCGAGCAACACCAACCTTATCCTCGACACGTTGCGTCAACTCGACGAAGATAAGAAGTAACGTCGGGTAACCCGAACTGTTAGTTTGCGTGTTGAATGCTATTCACTCATCGCAACCTAGCAGTCAGCGTGGGTAGGGGCGTAATCTGAGCAAGAACATCTTGAAGCAGCATTGGATGAGTGGTGAGTTTGGGAGCGCCAAACGGCGCGTAATGTAAAAGCATGGGGCAGCAGCCCGATGAAACCGGTGGTGCTGATTTGGAAAGCGATTATTTCGCACCTTCAGCGCTCGAGCGGGTTTTACATCTCATGCCTTTGGCAATTTCAAACTGCCATCCTCGACCTCCGGCAACAACTCACTCAAGCAAAGTAGTAAATCTCTTGACCAGCAAAGAGTCTCGGTATAGCCTCTGCGCCGTATTCTTACCGAGCTTGGGAAGTACGCGCTTCACGCACTGTCCTCTGGGAGTTCTCACATGAAAAGGGTTGCCCAGATTGTGGAGAGTCTGTTGCTCTGGCTTTTGCCGGTGGCGTGGATGATTTTCTGCGCCGTCGAATTCAGCGCTTTTGAACCAGATCCCAAATACAAGAATGCCGGCGGTTTCCTGCTGCTGGCTTTTGCGTGGTTATTTGAGTTGCGCGTTATCAGGAGATCGATACCCGCCCAACGCGCGCGCGCCTGGGGCATGGCTGCGTCCGTTTGCGCCACCGCGCTCGTTGCTGGACTCTTGCTTTTCATAGTCATTCCGGGAAACTGGGCCGGGCTCGGCGTGTTCTTCTTGTCGCTCATCGCCTTAGGTTTGACTATGCCTCGCGAAGGAAACAATCGCGGGCTGCCAACCAATAATTCGCCGGCAGGAAGTTTTAGTTCGGACGGCGAAGAGGGTCGAGCGGCTCCAATCGTGCTCGCGATAATTCTGGTAGTTCTAATCGGCGGCGGGTCTATTTTTTATTTACTCGGCGGAACCGGTGGGCAACTTAAGCGACAGCAGATCCGCGCGTTCTTTGGTGTGGTAGACGATCAAGTCGCATTAGCCTGGCGCTATCGCGAGGGTGACGGTGTAACTCAGGATTTTGCCAAAGCGGCAACTTGGTTTGAGAAAGCAGCCAACTCCGGTTCGGCCAAGGCGCAATACGATCTCGGCGTGCTGCGCTACTACGGCCTGGGCACGGGTGAAGACGCCGCTAAGGCCCGCGAGTCGTTTACAGCGGCGGCGCGCCAGGACTAT
>JANLZV010000527.1:0-7109 GCA_031366425.1 Pyrinomonadaceae bacterium
CATCGAGTCCCTCGGCCAGGGCTTTTTTAATGCCGGCAACGATTTGATCATTAAGGCTGTCGCGCGAAGGTTGCAGAGCGCCGGGTAAACGGGCGAGCACGTTAATGTCGAGTTCGCCGTCGATACTGAATTCCTGTTGCATCTCGCGCAACGCGTGGACATAGCCGGCGATGAGGGGGCGATTCAGTTCGTAAGCCGTTTGGGAAGTTTTTTCAAAGTTGACGGTGACGTCGACTCGTCCGCGTGAAAGTCGGGAACTAATTTGCCGTTTGATTACCGATTCGAGCGACGCCAGCTCGCCGCTGAGTCGCAAGTGCACATCGAGGAATCTGTTGTTAACGGTCTTTAGATCGACTGAGACTGAAAAGTCGTCGCCGTCAGCCGAGCCGCGACCGTATCCCGTCATTGATTTCATAATGGATAATGGACCACCGAGCCATTGATTTAACTAACGCTCAATTCTTCTTCTTCATCCGCAAACTGGAGTTCATAGAGTTTTCGATATTGACCGCCGCGGGCCAACAACTCGGCGTGGCTGCCAATCTCGGTAATCCGTCCGCCTTCCATCACTACGATGGTGTTGGCTTTCCGAATTGTGGACAGCCGGTGCGCAATCACAATCGTGGTGCGGTTGCGAACCAGATTCGAGATCGCTTGTTGCACGAAGCGTTCAGACTCTGCATCAAGCGCGGAGGTCGCCTCGTCAAGAATCAGTACGGGAGCATCCACCAGCAACGATCTTGCAATCGCGAGTCGCTGTCGTTGTCCGCCGGAAAGAAAAATTCCACGTTCGCCAACGATCGTTTCATATTTCCGCGGGAGGTCCATAATGAAGTCGTGGGCAAAGGCCACTCGCGCCGCTTCCTCAATTTCGCCTTGCGTAGCATCGGGCTTTCCGTAGGCGATGTTGTGACGCACGGTATCATTGAATAGAACGGTTTCCTGAGTGACGAGCGCCATTTGCCCTCGCAAGCTGGAGAGCGACGCATCGCGAAGATCCGTATCATCCCAGAAAACTCCACCCGAAACCGGATCATGAAAACGAGGCAGCAGTTTCGTTAGGGTCGACTTTCCGCCACCTGATTCGCCGACGAGAGCCACCATTTCCCCAGCCGGAATTTTGAGATCAATTTCACGCAGGACCGGTCGATCTTCGTTTTCGTAGCCAAAGGAAACGTTTCTAAGTTCAATCGCGCGCACGAGCGGCTGTAGTTCGACAGCATCTTTCTTTTCGGGAAGTTCGGCATGTTCATCCATCACTTCCCAAACGTGATGCGCTGCGGCGAGCGCTTGCTCCATGGCATTTTGCAGACGCGAAAGCTTGCGCATCGGATCGTAACTGCTGAAAAGCACGAACAGAAAAGTGAGGAACTGAGCCGCGTTCATGCGTCCTGAAACGATCTCGCGTTGACCAAAAAACAGCAGGAAGACCACGAAGACTACGCCTATCATTTCGATCGTCGGCGGAGCAAATCCTGAAATTCTGGCGGTGCGCAGATTCGCCCGCACGATCCGCTGGGCCACGGCGGTGAAGCGAGCCGACTCGCGTTTTTCACCGCGGTAAGCCTTGACGATCGTTTGACTCGAGAGCGCCTCTTGCGCCGTATCGGTCAGTTCCTTGTTGCCTTCAAAACTCTCGCGCGAAAGGTTGCGCATTGCGGTGCCGAAACGCGCAGTCAAAAAGGCGACTATCGGGGTGATCGCAAGCGAGCCGAGCGTTAGACGCCAACTGTAATAGAACGACGCGCCGAGAAAAGCGATGAGGGTAAAACTTTCGCGCAGCATGTCACGCAAAGTGCTCGTCACTGCAGTTTCGATTGCAGCGGCGCTCGTTACCAGACGCGACACCAGATAGTTTGTGCGGTGGCGTTCAAAAAAACCGGCCGACTGATTGAGCAGGTGGCTGTAGAGATCCTGACGAAGTTTGAGGACGGACGACTGGCCGATCCGGGCCATCAGAAAAGTCGAAAAATACTCAGCGACGCCTTTGGCGAGCGTGAAGCCGAGCAAGAGAATTGAGATTGTTCGCCATGCTTCCGGCCCGGAATCCGGAATGATTCGCTGTAAGCCGAAGAGCGTCTGCGTGCGATGTCCGCCTGGAGTTAGGGCCTGATCGAAAATTGGGACGACTAAAGATCTGATGGCAATTTCCAGAAGGCCCACAAGCAGCATCGCGAGGGTGGCGAGCGCGAAAGTTCCTTTGTGAGGTTTTAAATACCTGAGGAGTCTTCTAAGATCGCGCATCACTTAATCGGAAATCGGTCTGGCGAATTACCCGGCGGCTGGCCGTGAATCTAACAAGCGAACGTCAGTTTAATGGGGCTCGAGAAGGGCTAAAACGGCTGTAAAACTAAAAGTTAACTATACGTATCGCCGCGCAGATGCGTCAAGGCACAGGTGAATTCGGAAGTGGTAAGTTTGAAAACTCGCCGGTCTTATTACACCTGGCTTCAGCCGGGTGAATGAGGCGCGTCGGAACGCAAACCGCTTCAGCGGTTTCCCACGGTAAATCGTTGAAACGATTTCCGAAACTGCGCTCCGCCCAGTCGTCACACTCGCTTTCGCAGAGTTTCGGTTACTATGTATTGAGCAACACATTATTCAGATCAAACTATTTACCAACCAGCGGCTGGTTGGAACGATTTTGATCGAAACATAAAGAGGATCCTATGACTAAGAGTTTTGGATATGCAGCCCGCGAGAAACACGGTGACCTGTCGCCATTTGCCTTCGAACGACGCGCCGTTGGCGCCAACGATATTCTGATCGATATACAGTTTTGTGGCATCTGTCACTCGGACATTCATCAGGTCAACGACGATTGGGGTGGCTCCATTTATCCGATGGTGCCTGGTCATGAGATCGCCGGACGCGTGGCGGAAGTGGGAGCGAGTGTGACTAAGTTCAAGGTGGGCGACCTGGCCGGAGTGGGTTGCATGGTCGACTCGTGTCGCAAGTGTGAACCGTGCAAATTAGGCGTTGAGCAGTTTTGCGAAGTCCATACCGCGGTTACCTACAACGGCACTGAGATGGATCAGACGACGCCAACTCTTGGCGGCTACTCGACAAACATCGTCGTGGCTGAGGCGTTTGCTTTGAAAATCTCGCCCGAACAGAACCTGGCGGCGGTTGCTCCGCTGCTATGCGCGGGCATCACAACCTATTCTCCGTTGAAAAGATTTGGGGTCACGACCGGACACAAAGTGGGGATCGTCGGTCTCGGCGGGCTGGGCCACATGGGAGTGAAGTTTGCTGTCGCTATGGGAGCAGAGGTGACTGTATTTAGCACCTCGCAATCGAAGGAAGCCGACGCGCGAAAGTTGGGCGCCCATCATTTCGTGATCACGACTGTTCCTGCGAACCTGGAACCGCTCGCTTCGAAATACGACTTCATTTTGGATACGGTTTCGGCGCCTCACGATCTAAACGTGTACCTCAATCTGCTGAGATACAACGGCGCCCTTGTGCTGGTAGGAATTCCCAGTGAGCCCGCGTCCGTCCCCGCCGCTACACTCGTGATGCGTCAACGAAACCTGGCTGGTTCAGCGATTGGCGGGATTCCGGAAACGCAGGAGATGCTCGATTACTGTGCGGCCAATAATATTCTTTCAGACATTGAAGTGATTCCCATCGATGGCGTTGCGAAAGCCTATGAGCGCACTCTAAAAGGCGACGTTAGGTATCGCTTCGTGATTGACATGGCGTCGTTGAAGGCCGAAGCGAGCGGAGGACAGTAAACAACCGAACGTCTTCGCGGTTAGTTCGCGGAACAGTGAGTCGAGCTTACTGCGTCAACTGAACTAAGCTATAATTCGAGTCACATAGTTTCCAAATCCCCGACAGGACCAATAAAATTTGGTAGATCCAAAACCAGCAGATAACAAACACGCCGCGAACCGCCTTCTGATAGTTGATGACGACTTCGATATGCGTCATCTCCTGGCTGAATATTTTCGGCGGCTCGGATACCAGGTGGAGGAACACGAAACGGCAGCCACCGCGCTCGATCCGGCAATCAACGGCAGGTTCGACTGTTTCATTTTCGATGTCTCGATGAGCGGCATGACGGGTTTTGAGTTACTCAAACGCATCCGAGATCGCGGGGTACAGACTCCGGCGCTCTTTCTAACCGCAGATCATGCGCTCGATTCAAAGGTTGCCGGCTTTGAAGCTGGCGGCGACGATTACCTGACCAAGCCGTTTAGTCCGCGTGAACTCGAATATCGCGTGGAGGCACTCCTTAAACGATCCAGTGGTGTGCAGCCAACGACGGCGAGTGAGCGAATTGAAGTGGGTGATCTGATTATCGACAAGCGACGTCACGAAGTGGTCCGTCAAGGCGCGCGAGTGGATCTGACGCCGCTTGAATTTCAGATCCTGGAGTTGCTGGCTTCTGAGCCCGGCCGCGCCTGGTCGCGCAACGATCTGCTTGACAAGGTTTGGAGTACGGAATACGAAGGCTATCAACGCAACATTGATCCGCATATCAATCGACTACGGAAGAAACTGGAGATTGATCCCAAGGATCCGCATTACGTGCTGACTGTGCGCGGAGTTGGGTACAAACTAAATGAAGCTCCGTAACGCCTGCGATGCTTCCAGTTAAACTCTCAAACTCTGCGAAACCATTACCGGTGTGGTTAGGCCACCGCCGGTTACTGTTGGTGATCGCTGCGCTCGTTAGTGTCACTCCTTCAGCGGCGCGAATCTGCACCGCGCAAACTCCCGGCGAGACCGTGGTTTTTCCCACGACAATTCAATGGAACCAGCAAAGAAGCGCAAACTGGTATCGCTTGCAGATCGCCGGTGACGAAGGTTTTCGCGATACCGTACTCGATCGGCGCATCACTGGCGGCAGATACACGTTCAGCGATCTCCCGCCGGGTTATTACTATTGGCGAGTGGCGCCGACGGATCGTCAGCTTGGCGTGTTTACGAGGACCATGAGGGTATTTGTTTCAGGCGGCGTAGTCACCGCGAGTTTTTTTCGTGGCGCTTCGAAAGTTGATGCCAATATGAACCCCGGCCGGAGAGACTAGGTTATGTGGATCGTCATTTCGTTGGTTCTGCTCGCCTGGATAGTTTTGACATTTGTATTTCACAAGGGCGGCTACGTTCACATCCTGCTGCTCTTTGGATTGGCCGTCCTTGGTGTCCAAATCATCGCCTATCGCAAAACCCGATACCACCAGATCGCCTCCGATGACAGGCGTTAAATCCCGGGCTGCCCTGGAAATCATGGGCCATGGCCCCTCGCTACAGTGGCAACAATGATCGCGGCCGCAGCATCAACCAAACGTCCTTGAAAAGGATTCTGAGATCGGTCCAACCATTTTACGAGGAGTTTTTATGCGTTCTTCGAAGACGTTTTCGCGATTGACATTTCTGAGCCGAGTCGCCGCGTTCGGCTTCCTGGCGATCTCAATTTTTGCATTAATGCCGGTGATAGACGTCTCCGCGCAAGATGTGCCTCGTCGGACAGTCGCAGTTACCTATCCGTTGGATGAAAGTGTCGAAGTTAAGTTTCGAGGGACTACGCTGCTCCCGCGGTTGAAGGGCGAGGCCAAAGTTAAGCGGGTCGGCCGACGAGGCACGCGCGTTGAACTCGCAATTGATAACCTGCCGCGGGCAAACGAACTCGGCGGAATCTACACCACGTTCATTCTCTGGGCCATCGCTCCCGACGGCCGCGTGGACAATCTCGGAGAGATCAAGCGCGGCGGAAGCGCTTTCATCGCCTCGAAGCTCGATGTGACCACCCCGCTGCAAACGTTTGCTCTGATCGTCACAGCCGAGCCCCACTTTCTCATGAAGGTGCCCAGCCGCATGGTCGTGCTGGAAAACATCGCGCCGCAACGGCCGGGGAAGAGCCAGGTCGAAACCCTCAATGTTCAGTACATTGGAAATTCAAGCGACTATTTTCGCGATCCGCGTGTACCGGAAATCGCTTCGGCAGACTACAAGGAAATACCCGTCTCATTGTTAGGCGCACGTCAGGCAGTGAACCTCGCGCGGTTTGCCGGGGGCAAGCAGGATGCGACTCAGGAATTACAAACGGCCGAAGACGACCTGCTGGCGGCAGAAAAAGCGCTCCGCTTTAATCAGCCCGTTGCTGAAGTTGACGTCCTGGCGCGTAAGGCTACGTCGTCCGGCGCGCGAGCTGAAGAGATGGCCGCGACGCGTCGCGCTTCACGCTTGCGACGCGAAGACGTTCAGCGTCGCGATGAAGCGCTGCGCTCGGCAGAAAAATCGGCCGACTCCGCTCAACAGGAAATCGAACGTCTGCGGGGCGACCTTGACCGAGAGCAGCGCGCTCGAGAGTTGGCCGAACGTGATGCGGCAACGGCAAATGAGAATTTGCGTGAGCAACGGATGGAGGTCTCGCGTTTGCGCGAAGAGCTACAAATGGTGAGATCGGAAGGCGAAGCCGCAAAGATCAACCTGGCTCGGATTGAAGGTGCGAAGCGCGCCGAGGACGCGCGCGCGGAAGCCGAACGACGAGAGGCGCAGCGACGCGCTTCAGAAGCAAATTTGAAGCAGACGCTCGGCAAGTATGGAACCTTGAAGGAAACGTCGAAAGGTTTGCAACTGTTGCTGCCGGAGGCAATCTGGCGTGGGCCTCGCGCGGCCGAACTAGCCGCCGCCGCCGCTGCCAGACTCGAGCCGCTGGCCGCTTTGCTGGCAAATAATCCTGACTACCAGGTGTTGATCGAAGTCTACACTGATGCGAAGGGTGACGAGGTTTCACTGCAACAGCTAACGCAGGAACGCGCGCGCCAACTTTCCGATCAGTTTCAATCAGCCGGGGTTGACGTTTCGCGCATTCAAGCCAACGGCATGGGCGCCGCGAATCCAATTGCCACCAACGCGACGGTCAGTGGTCGAGCGCGTAATCGGAGGACTGAAATCACGCTGTCCGTGCTTCCCGCCCGCAGTGCTTCGGGAAACTGATGGCTGAGAGCATCGGCGGACGTGGTGTTTGATTCGCCGGTCTGTCAGTGGTAGCGGCCTCCTTCCTGATCGATGTCCCCACTCGAAGCCCTCCAAATAGTCGGTTACACAATTGGCGCAGTGTTACCCCTGTGGATGGGGGTTCAACTACTTTCGCG
>JANLZV010000730.1:0-6488 GCA_031366425.1 Pyrinomonadaceae bacterium
CGAGAGTTGTGGTAGATTGAGCTTCCGCAGCCAAACCGAAAACTTGCAAAAGGACCTGGGCCATGGATAACGACAACACAACTCCTGAGATCACTTTTGATGTGCGTGTAAAACCGGGTCGGGCCGGCACCGACCCCGAGGCGCCTGATTGGGAAGTTTGTGAACTTGAGGACGGCGCGATCAAAAACAACGCCGACATCTACGACAACATGACGCTGGCTGAAGCCAACCAGATTGCCGGAATGTGGCGCGCGAAGAAGGAAGAAGCGGAAGCTGCGACGGCGGAACCGGAAACAGCTTAGCGATCGGAAGTCGGATTTAGCTTGAAGGTTTTCAGTTTCCAGTCGTTGCCTTCAACAACCAGAGCACCAACATAACCGGGCGCGACTGGCAGGGCGAGCAACTCCCAGCGTGAGATCTCATCATCGTCAACATGGTTTCTTAGCAGCGCGGCTGGTTCACCGGGCGTAAGGGAAACATCGAATTCATCAAGCGGCATTGACAGTCCTTCACCCCGCGCTTTGATATAGGCCTCTTTGCGAGTCCAGCAATTGAAGAAGGCTTCGTTGCGCAGAGTCGCCGGCACTGCATTCAGCACCTCAATCTCGTAACTGGAAAAAAAACGCTTCGCGATCTGTTCGCCAGTCATATCTTCCCTGATCAATTCGAGATCAACTCCCAACTCTCGGCTGGCAGAGAAAGCGTAAATCGCGCGCCCTCCGGAGTGCGCGAGGTTGAAACTGATCGGTTTAGGGGAAACTTCGAGAAATGGCTTTCCCTTTTCGCCGTATGCGAGTCGTAGTTTCTCCGGTGCTATTTGCAGATAAGTAGCCAGCAGAGTTCTCAGCAGACCACGCGCGACGGTGAAATGGCGCTGATCTTTTTCAAAGTGAAAACGATCGGCGCGAGTGAGTTCGTCGGGGCTTAGTAAATGGCGCAGGCTGTCGGCTGCATGTAAATCCAGTTCCACATGCCACAAGTGAAGGTCATCTCCGCCGAGTTTTGGGCAGCGGCTGGGCAGTTCGTTTACGGCTATCGCAGGAGCGACAACTAATTTTTCCGCCGGATGATGATCCAAGGTTGGGATTATGAAAGCCGGCACGTCATCCCGCAAGGTCGGGGTGAACTGCGGTTCGTCGCGCAAAGATCCTGCAAGGCTATCCGATTGCATTCGATAGTTCGCCAATGGTCTGGTGCTGAAAGAGCTGTCGCGGAGAAATTCTGATTCCCGCTTGAGCAGCTCGCGCCAGGATCAACGTTCCGAGGATCGAGTCACCACCGAGATCGAAGAAGTTGTCTTCCAGACCCACCTGCTCCAACTTCAAAACGTCGGCCCAAATTTTCATTAGTGTCTTCTCTGCCGCGGTGTGTTTCGTCGTGAAGTTTTGCTGACATCCATTGGTCTTGCGTTCCGGCGCCGGCAGTGCCTGCCGATCCACTTTTCCGTTGGTGTTAAGCGGCAGCGCCTCCAATTTCATAAAAACGGACGGCACCATGTAGTCAGGCACTCTTGCTTTCATGAATTTGCGAAGTTCGTCGACCTCGCCCAGAGTTTGGCGCTCGCAAACAACATACGCCACCAGGCGCTTCTCACCCGTCGTCGCATCCTCAGGAGCTAAAACCACACACTCGCGGACGCTAGGGTGTTGATTGAGAATTGTCTCGACTTCACCCAGCTCAATCCGAAAGCCTTTGATCTTGACCTGATTGTCGATGCGTCCCAAATATTCAAGAATCCCATCGGAGTTGAAACGAGCGAGGTCTCCAGTGCGATAAAGACGAGAGTGACCATTCTTCTTCACCGGATCAAGAATGAAACGCTCGTCAGTCATCGCTCGCCGGCTCAGGTAGCCTATGGCTACGCCATCACCGCCGATATAGAGTTCACCAGTTTCACCACGCTCGACCGGTTCGAGTCTTTCATCTAAGACGTATAATTGGGTGTTCCCCACCGGGCGGCCGATCGGCACTGGACCAGAAACCGGATCATCAGATCCAACTTCGTAAATGCTACAGCCAACCACGGTCTCAGTTGGGCCATACTCATTTATCAGTCGAGTTGAAGCCGCGTGAGTGCGCCAGAAAGTCAGGCTCTCCATGTGGAGGGCTTCGCCGCCAATGATCAGTGCCCGCACCCTGCCGGCGATCTCAGCTTCAGGAACCAACTCGGCCAATGCGCGAAGGTGCGCGGGAGTAATCTTTACCAGGCTGTAATTATCCCGGGCCAGCAACGCCTCAACTAAATTCTCGATACCATCAGCTACCAGAAAGACAGTGCGACCAACCATGAGGGGCGAGAAGAGACTGGTAATCGTCAAGTCGAATGAGATCGAAGAGTGGACCGGCGCACCACAACCTTTGGCTACCTCATAAGCTTCGGTGCACCAGCTGAGATAGTTGACTAGCCCGCGATGCGGAATCATCACGCCCTTCGGGCAGCCGGTCGAACCGGAAGTGTAGATTACGTAAGCCAGGTTTTCAGGCGTGGCCCTGCTGCCCGGATTGTCTTTCCGTTCCTTCGCGATAATGTCCCAATCAGAATCCAGAGAAAGCCGTGGCCCATTGTGTTGAGGCAGCGTGTCCAACAAATGTGATTGCGTCAACAATACGAAGATGTTGGCGTCTTTCACCATAAACGACAACCGCTCACTCGGGTAGGTCGGATCCAGGGGCACGTATCCGGCGCCGGCCTTCAGAATGCCGAGAATCCCCACAATCATTTCCGGTGTTCGCTCAACGCAGAGTCCCACCAGTGAATCTGGTCCGACTCCAAAGCGTTTGAGAAACCTGGCTAACTGATTCGCGCGAGCGTTCAGCTCGGCATACGTAAATTGCTTGTCTTTCGAAACCACTGCGATCGCTTCCGGGCTGCGTTCCACCTGTTTCTCAAAAAGGTCGTGAACGCATTTGTCGCTAGGGTAAGCGCGCGCAGTGTCATTGAAGTCGGCCAGAAACTGCCGTCTCTGAAAAAGACCGACTAGAGATTCTTCGCCGAGAAGTATGTTTTGAACGAGGGACACCATATTTTTCTAGAGACCTTTTAATTGTTCAACGGTGCCTGCGGATCGTCGAGTTTGAATTGATTCCGCCATACCAACCACCACTGTACGTTTGCCTGAAAAAGGTTTTCGCCCATGGGCAGCGAGCATATTGTCGAGCAGCAGTACGTCGCCGGGGTTCCACGGGAAAACGACCGCCTGCGATTCACACGCTCGCGAAACTTCATCAAGCATGGCCGGGTCAATGGCAGAACCATCAGCGAAGTAGACATTACGCGGGAGATTTTCTTCGCCAAATGCGGTCAATAACCAATCGCGAACTTCGGCTGGTAAACGCGAAACGTGAAAAAGATGGGCCTGATTAAACCAAACCATTTCGCCAGTGGCCGGATGACGTTCAACGACCTGACAACGCTGTCGCGTACGCAGTTGGTCATCTCCAAGCCATTCAAAGTCCATCTCTGATTGCCGGCAATAGCTTTCAACTACTGCCCTGCTCGACGTTTGAAAAACATCCTGCCAGGGAAGATCCAGACCGGTGCCGTAGTTGCGCGCATACACCAGGCCTTTCCGAATAAAGCAATCGCGGACTTCCTCGGGAATAGCGTGATAGATTTTCCGGCTGTCGGCGATGGGGGTTTCGCCGCCCTGTTCGGCGACTTGCTGCGAGAAGAACCAAATCTTCATCGGCCAACGCAGAGAGTAGGAATTTTCATTATGCAAAGGGATCGACTGATGCGACGGATACTCGGTCGAAGAATAAATCTTGCCGCTGACTATGGTGCGCGGCGTCGAACGATAGGAGTAGTCGAGCAGCGGACCCGACACCGCCTCTATCAGTTCCTCAAACTCCGCAACCTCAGCCAGTCCAAAGTCCCGAAACAGAATCGCCCCGTTACGCGTCAGGTAGCTCTCGATGAAACTCGAATTTGAGGCAGCCCACTTCGCTAAACCGAGACCTTTCACAGCCGGCCTCACCACTAAGGGCAAAGGACTGTCGGGTCTCAGGTAGCTAAGATTGATGGGCTGCCGCAGACCGGCGTAGTCGGCGGATTGTTCAGAAAGATAAGTGCTCATAATGCTGCGTAAACTATTCCTGTTATGAATAGAAACCCCTAAAAGTGACTACTTGCCAGAAACTGAAGCTGTTGACTTGAAAGCGATGACCTACTGTGCGGCGTCGAGAGCGTTTCGAAGTTTTTCCGCCAACACCCGAACGTGTGGTTCCTTAACTATGTCGAGGTGATTGCCAGAGATCGCCACTTTCTCGAGACCGCCCGCAACGAGTCCTTGCCAACCCTCTTCCACGTCGAATGCTGCTGTAAGATCATCGCTGGCCAGAAAGAGTGTGGCTCGCCCCTGGTAAACCTGAGGCAAGTAGTCCTTCACCGCGGCAAAATTCAGCTCTTCGATATTCCTCAACACTTGTGGCAGAGGGCGGCCGAAACGCTGATACAACTTGTAAGCGCGGCGATAAACCTTGTGCCGCGTTTTTGCGGGCGCGTATTTGAGTTTGCCAAGAACGTATGCAAACTTCTCGCTGCCTTGGAGTTGTTTCAGGTTTTGGCGGTGTGAGTCGATCTTGCGCGCAACTCGTTCACATCGTTGCCGAAGGCTTCCCGACCCAGGCAGCAATTTGAAGTAACCTGCGGGATACGTGTCGAGTAGTGCCAGGAGCTCCACCGCCTGGCCTTCCGCCGCAAGCTGACATGCCATTTCGAAAGCGACTGTTCCGCCTGAAGACCTGCCGCCGATCAAATACGGACCTTCCGGCTGCACGTCGCGCATTTCCTTTATGTAGTGGGTCGCCATCTCCTTGATTGTGGTATGCGGCGCCTGATTTCCATCGAGGCCCCGAGCCTGGAAGCCATAGAAGGGTTGCTCAGGATCCATCAAGCTCGCCAACGCGTGATACTCGAGCACGTTGCCGCCAGCCGCATGCACGCAGAAGAAAGGCGTTCGATTCCCACCGTTTTTCAACACTACGAGTGAGGACCATGGAGCAGCCCATCCTTCATTTCGCAAAACCTGGGCGAGCAGTCGGACAGTCGGTGCCTGAAACAAGGTGGCCAAAGGTAGATTCCGGCCAAACATTGTTTCGATTTGGGTGAACAAGCGGACGGCCAGTAGTGAATGACCACCTAACTCGAAAAAGTTATCATCGATTCCGATTGACCCGCCTGGGAGCACTGACTCCCACAGTCGCAGCAGCTTGAGTTCGAGTCCATCTTGCGGCGCGAATGGTTCATGTACTTCTGTCTTGACAGTCGCTGCTGCCGGTAACGCGGCGCGGTCAACTTTTCCATTCGTTGTTAACGGCAACACATCAAGCACGACGAAGATCGACGGCACCATGTGCGCCGGTAGTCTGTCCGATAGAAAAGCGCGCAGCGTCGCCGCGTTTGGCGAACACCCGGGACGCGGCGTTACATAAGCGGCCAGATGCTTGTCTCCGCTGTCCTGGCGCACCACTACTACGGCCTCGCGGATTGAGTCGTGCTCAGCCAATGCGGTTTCCACTTCCGCCAACTCGATCCGGTAGCCGCGCACCTTCACCTGCCCGTCAAGCCGCCCCAGAAAATCAATCTGACCAGTGGCGCGGTAACGAACCAAATCCCCTGTCTTGTAGAGTTGCGCTCCCGCCTCGGCGCTAAACGGATCGCTGATAAAACTTTCCGCCGTTAACTCAGGACGATTCAAATATCCGCGAGCCAGGCCATCGCCGCCGACGTAAAGTTGGCCCGGCACTCCGATCGGCACAGGGTTCAAGTGCCGATCCAGAACATAGACGGAGGTGTTTGAGATCGCGCGGCCGATCGGAACGGAACCGTTAATGGCTGACTCGTTTATGGTGAAGCAACAGGTGAAGGTGGTGTTCTCGGTTGGACCGTAACCATTGATTAAGCGGCAGTCTTTTAGTTCGCGCAGCGCCTTTTTCACGTGAGCGACTGAAAGCACGTCGCCCCCCGCCAACAGTTGTTTTAATCCTTTGAGATCATCAAGGTGGGTGTCGACCATCAAATGAAACAGCCCGGCGGTAAGCCAAAGCGTCGTAACCTGATAACGCTTGAGCGCCTGGCCCAACTCATCAAGCGAAACTACACCAGCGGGCATGAGCGCCAACTGCGCTCCATTCAACAAGCTGCCCCAGATCTCAAACGTTGAAGCATCGAAGGAGATAGTTGAAAACTGTAGAAACACCTCGTCGCGGTTAAAGCGGGCATAATTTGTTTGCTTCACCAGCCTCACGATGCTTTTGTGCGCAATCGCAACTCCCTTGGGCCGGCCGGTCGAACCCGAGGTGTACATCACGTAAGCGAGGCTATCGGACTTCGCAATTGGAACCGGATTCTGATCGCTCTCCCCGGCAGTCGCGGTCGCAAATTCGTCGAGACAGATCACTTCGACACCGTGACCCCGAAGCGGTTCTGCCAGGGGAGCCGCCGCAACCGATAAAAATCGTTTGGCGGATCGCAACCGACTTTTTGG
>JANLZV010000559.1:0-6929 GCA_031366425.1 Pyrinomonadaceae bacterium
AGCAGCAGACTCATAATCTGTTGGTTCGGGGTTCAAATCCCTGCGGGGGCACCAATTATTTTCCATATTCGCTCACGCGCTTCGTGAGCGCACCCTTGAACACGCGGGGCGCCGCGCTCGAATCAGCCGGTTCTCCGGTCGTCTATGTAAATTCGCAAGTTGAGCTTAGGCATTCAACGAATGATCGTAAAGACTAAAGCAGATTGGGAAATGGAGCGGCCGCTGTTGCTGGAGCGCCTGCAGGAATTTGCCTCGGTCATGAAGAATAAGCCCTTCCAGAATGAACAGGGTGTTCGTGGAGTTAGTGCTTTTGCGCTTTACTGGTTTATTAAACAGGTCAAGCCGAAAGTTGTCTTTGAGGTGGGAGTTTGGAAAGGATTCAGCACGTGGATCATTGAACAAGCCGCTCCCGATGCGGAAGTGTTTTGCTTCGATCCAATGTTTTTAATCGAACACCTCTTAGACCAACGGAAAATCGGTCCGACGTATCGCTCCAAAAGTGCTTCCTATTCCCATCAGGAGTTTTCCTGCGCAAACATCGCGGAGCTGGCCGCCAGGTCGTCGCGTCCACTCGTCTTTTTTGATGATCATCAGAACAAACTTCCTCGTTTGCTTCAGGCCAAGAGGTTCGGCATCGGGGACATCATTTTCGATGACAATTGCCCAATGTTCGGCACTCACCGAACCCTGGAAGAGGACAGGACGGATCCGAAATCCGCGGCCGTGATCGAGCACGAAGTGCAAGACTATGAAATATTCCCTGCCCTCTGGGACGTCGACAATGTCCTGAGTGACAGGATCCACATCAAGGAAGAGGGGATGGGGTTTCCAGTTAATCGTAAACTGGCTGAAATATATGACGAACGCCAGTGGCATTCGTATGTGACTTATCTTCGGTTGGCCGCTAGCTGATCCGGCTCTCGCAACAAACCCGGGCTTAGATTCAAACCAGAGTCGTCTGTTTGATCTCCGCACTGATCTCGTCAGCAAATTTGTGCGCTCTCTCAACTGCCTCGCAGACCCCGAACGCTATTGAAGGATCCATATCCGACCAGATTGGCAGATTGAGTATGCCAGCGGAGAGAGTGTCGGTGTTAGGCAACTCACCTGCGGGCGGCGCAAATTGTTGGTATGCGAGCTGGCGATGAACGGGTGGATCATAATACTTACGGGTCTCGATGTTTTCCGCTGCCAGAGCAATCTCAAGCTCATCACGAGTCAGACCAAAACGCGCATCAATCGTAATCGAGAAATCTTTGTAGGCAGAACGATTGCCATTACGCACTTGCTGAAACTCGACACCCGGCAGAAACCTCAGCTGCGCTCGATAGAGATCGGCAATACTATTGCGATGGCGAACCGCCCCCTCAAGCTGGCGTAAACCATGCTGCCCTAACAAAGCATTAAACTCAGGCATTCGTGCATTGAGACCCGGAGCGACGCTGTCGTAGCTTCCGCAGTTACCGAATTCTCTTCCAATGCGAATTTTCGCAGCGAGCTCATCGTCGTTGGTTGCCACAATGCCACCTTCTCCTGCCACCAACAGCTTCGTTGCGCTAAGGCTGAAAACCTGAGCTGCGCCTTGGGGCCCCACAGCTTCTCCCTGATGCAAGCAACCAAAGCCATGCGCTGAATCGAGAATTAGATGGATGTGATTCCGGTCGGCGACCTGCTGCAACTCTACGAGATCCGCCGGATTACCGAAATTATGAACTGCGACGATCGCCGAGGTCGCCGGCGTAATCGCCGCTTCCGCAGCTGCGGGATCGAGATTGGTCGTAGCCAGATCGACGTCTGCAAAGATCGGGCGCAACCCGGCCCATCTCAAGGCGCTAACCGTGGCCATGAAGGTAAAGCTGGGGACCACTACATCCCCCGTCAAACCCAGACCCTGATACGTGAGCATTAGACCTGAAGTGCAACTCGAAACGGCCACGGCGTGCTTAACGACGAGATGTTCGGCAACCATTTTTTCGAATTCACTGACGTGGGGACCCTTGCTGAGAATTCTGCTGTGAAGAATCTGCGTAAGGCCGTCGGATAGATCTTCGATCTCCGGTAAGACTGGCCTGGCGACGGCGATCTTTCTATCAAAAATCGGAGTCTGGCCCAGCAGGGCGGGTCGAGCAGACATAAGACTTCTCCCTCTAATAGCAACATAAGAGCCCACAGCCGTTTCAGAATCAGTCAACAACTGCGCAATCCTCGACCTGGGAGCGAAGTCTGGGACCGTTACTAATTCGGTTGGCTTGGCGAGAGGCAAGCATAGCAGATAGGATTTGGGTTACCAATCATTGAACCTGGACATACCCACGCATGAGCATCGCCACAAACCCCAAGGTCAGCGTACTAATCCTTACCTACAATCATGAGAAGTTTTTTCGACAGGCGCTCGAAAGTGTCCTGATGCAGCGTACGGACTTTGAGGTCGAAATCGTGGTTGCTGATGACCATTCGCAAGATTCCACCTATGCAATCGCAAAAGAATACCAGGCCGTGAAAGGTATTAATCTGCTCCCGTCAGAGCAACATCTCGGGATCACGCGCAATCTTCGACGCGCGTTGGAAGCGTGCAGGGGGAAGTACATCGCGGTGCTGGAAGGAGACGACTTTTGGATCTCACCCAACAAGCTGAACATCGTGACGAAGTTTCTCGATCAGCATCAGGAGCTCTCTTTCTGCTTCCACCGCTTTATCAGGCTTGAGGAAATAACCGACCGTGTCCTCGTCTATCCAATGCTGGAAACTACGGGTGAACCAATGGTCCTGACCGCGAGTGATCTAGCGAAGGGAAATTTCATTGGTGGTCTTTCAACCTGCACTTACCGCCGAGCGGTTATCGACAGTCTCGATCCGGAACTTTGGAAACTGCAAGTTCGGGAGTGGCCGTTTAATATCGTGGTGGCAACCCACGGGCCCATCGGCTATGTTCCAGAAATTCTGTCTATTTACCGGCGTCATGCGGGAGGGATTTGGTCGCAGCTGACCACGGATCAGCAAAGACCGATCATGCTGGAGATCGCCAGGAGTTATAACCGATTCCTGAATTTTAAGTTTGACACAGAATTCCGTGAATTCGAACAGAAGCTACGTTTGCCAAAGACGAGTTCAGCGCGATCGTGGGTGGCGGCGAAAATGCCGGTTCGCATGAAATTGGGAATTGTGAAGTTACTACACCGGATCAAACTCGACAGGCTTATTCAATCGCATCGCTGATTTGTCGAATAACCCGGGCCGGAATTCCAAAGGCGAGTACGCCATCCGGAATGTCTTTCAGAACTACTGACCCAGCTCCGATCACCGAAGCAGCACCGATGATTACTCGCGCGCCTACGGTAGCGCCGATTTCGATTGTCGTTGCTTCGCCCACCGTAACGTTTCCGCCCAGTTGCGCGCCCGCGCTAACGTGGACGCCATCCAGAATCACACACTCATGTTCGATTACTGCGGACGAGTTGATGATGACGTTTTCTCCAATCCGGGCCTCGGGATTGACTACGGCTCCAGCCATTATCACAGTGCCCGCGCCGACCGACACATCGGCGCCGATGGCCGTCATCGGATGGATTGCGTTGGCTAACACGTAACCTTTTGAAAGTGCTAATCGGGACCCGCGCAATCGCGCCCGGTTGTTTCCCATGGTCATTAACAGATGGCTTACGTTCTTACTCCTGAGAATGTCCAGTTGCTCGCTGCCGCCCAAAATACTAGCGCCGCAAAACTCAGTTCCGTGTCGGTCAAGATTAACGTCATCCAGGAAACCAACAATCTCATAGTCGCCCCTAAGGCGAATGATGTCCGCCACTACTTTCGCATGGCTTGAAGCGCCCCAGAGGACAAGTTTCGTTCGCATGTTGGATCTCGAAGAATGGGGTCAGTTACATCCTGCGCTGGCGGGCGAGCAGAGCAGGAAACATCAGGTCGTGCGCAGGTATTCGTCCAGGATCTTAAACCTGTTCTCCATTTGATTCTCGAGGCCGAAAGTCTCTGCGAATGCTTTCCGGCCACGGCAAGCAAGTTGGACCAGGCTCTCATAGTCCCGATAGTGTTTTTCGATTAACTCGCAAATCCCTTCCACGTCTCGGGGCACAATAACGATTTCTTCGCCGTCCTTAAAAGCCACGTTCAGATTCAGAGGGTCGGTGCAAAAAACGGCAACGCCGCATAAACCCGCTTCAATGCAACAGCCCGTTGGGAATCCGTCAAACGCTCCAGGCCGAAGGACGAACGGAACGTTTGGAGCGAGGATTAAATCCATACCCGCATAGAACTCGGGAAAAAATTCGGTTTGTCTGACTCCGTAAAATTTTATTCTGCCGCGTAGGTCGCTAACGTCCACATCCCACCTGTCAAACGGGCCGACCACATGAAAGAAGACATCGTCGTGCAGCCGGCACAGTTCGCGCGCCACCTGGATGAATACGTCGTATCCCTTGTCAACGCCTTGCGGCATATACTTAAAAGCAACGAAACAAATGTCGAACGTGCCTTTGTCTTTCAGATAATACTTTCGCGTCGGCTTAGCGCGCGCCAGACGGTCAGACGGAAACACTCCGCCGTAAATAAATTCGATTTTCTCGGGTTCCAGAAAATCAAGAAGGTATTCATGAGAAACCGTCTGTGTGGTTATCACTTTAACCAGGTTTGGCAAAGCGCATACCTTGCGTAGCAAGCCGACAGCGTCTGGCTGGTTAAGTCTGAAGCCGGGATAAAGGGTGAAAACAAACGGAGTGTTCGTCCGCTCAATCACCTTCATGAAAACGCCTGCGTTATGTAGAAAGACAAAATAAATCAGATCGGCTTTGGGGAGCTTGCTGCCAAAGGGAAACACGCGTCCTTCGAATTCGGGGTAGACAGCCAAATACTCATCGCGCACTTCGCGAAAACTACGGTGTTCGCCAATCGCCGGAAATGCGGCGACCGTAGAGTAAACAAAGGATTTTGGATATCTTGACAGGTAAGCGTTGAACTCGGCGATTCTGAATGCGGACAGCAAGTGTGGGAAGATGTCGTCAAGGATGAGCAGCTTAGCTTCAGGCGGCCCGGTTGGGCGGAACTTTTCAAGGAGTTTCATTCTGGATTTGTCTAAACGCTCGATGTTCCGTCGTGGTCAGGCGAGGATGGCATAAGGCGCCAGGGAAAACAACAAGGGGTTTCGAGTTGTGGCTTTAAGATCGGATGGCTACTATTGGACCACCGCCCCAGTC
This sequence comes from Pyrinomonadaceae bacterium, assembly GCA_031366425.1. Taxonomy (GTDB): domain Bacteria; phylum Acidobacteriota; class Blastocatellia; order Pyrinomonadales; family Pyrinomonadaceae; genus PSRF01. The sequence goes on from JANLZV010000559.1 coordinate 5,208, forward strand.
ACAAACTTTTCAGCTACTGCTCCCAAAGTAATCATAAGTGGAAACTAATCAGCCGGGACTTCAAACCTCCAAACGGGACGCGCAACATCAGAGCCGGCCGCTCACCGAGACGAATTCTGGTTCTCGACGGGCCAGGGTCTGTCATGTGGTGTGTTCGTCGGAGGGCGCTACCTGGATGTTTGAGCAGTTGCGCGACCTGCGCGACAAATATGGTTACGATGTGGCCGCCGTTGTCTCCGCAGAGCAGGGCAAACTCATAGACAAGCTGCGCTCGGAAAACATCCCCTATCACGTGACCCATTTCGCAACCGGGGCGGCTTCGCCGCGGGCGATCCTGCGGCTTCCATTTTCCGTTTTGCAATTGGCGCGCTTCTTCAGGCGCGAGCGCTTCGACATCGTGCAAAGCCATGTATTTGCGACGACGATCACTTCGCGCCCTGCTGCGTGGCTGGCGGATGTGCCGGTCCGGCTGGCAATGATCGCTAGTCCGTTTCATTTGCAAGCGCGATTATCGCGCAATTTGGAACGCTCGACTTTCTGGATGGAAACAAAACTGATCGCTTCCTGCCAGGCAGCTTTAGACCTATGCCGGGAGATTGGTGTTAGCGAAGATAAACTGGCACCAATCATTTACTACGGCCCAGACGAGCGAAACTTCGATCCCGATCGCGTCTCCCCCGCGGAAATTCGACGCCAGTTCGGCTGGCCGCAGGATACACCCCTCATCTGCAAGGTCGCTTATTTCTATCACCGCATGGGGACTTCTGATTGGATACCGCCAGACTTGCATGGTCTCGGACACAAGGGACATGAAGACCTCGTGAGGGCCGCTCCTGAAGTCCTGGCTGAGTTTCCTAACGCCAAATTCCTGCTGGTGGGTACGGGCTGGGGACCTGACGGTCAAAAACACATGATCGAGGTTCAGGATCTGGTAAGCCGGATGGGTCTTAACGCGAGTGTTGTGTTCACCGGATACCGGGCCGACGCGAACGCTATCCTCCGCGAATCCAATGTTGCGGTGCATGCGTCGTTGAACGAAAACCTTGGCGGCACAATCGAGGCGCTGATGATCGGATGTCCAATGGTGGCAACTCGCGTGGGAGGGATGACTGACGCCGTGCGTGACGGCGAAACCGGGGTCGTGGTTAACCCCTCGGACCCATCAGACCTGGCCCGCGGCATTGTCCAACTATTGCGGCAACCCGAGCGAGCCCAAACTCTCGGACGGGCCGGCCGAAGACTGATGCTTGATCGGTTTACGCTGAATAGGACAGTGAAAGATCTAAATGGCCTTTACCAAATCCTGTTGTCTGAGGCACGCGGGCGGCGACAATTCTACAATCCGTTGATTTCATTATTGAGATTGCTGGCCGGTGGACTGCTCTTTCCCTACCAGGTTCTCCGACTCGTCGCCTCCAAATTTAGACGACTCGTGTTTGGGCGCAGATTACCAGAACCCGCAAGTGCATTTGCAGTCGAGCCCGTTTCGGGACGGAACCTCCAAGAAAAGACGCAGTCGAATCGGTTAAGATCGTCGTGAGCAGACTGAGCTAACGGATGGAAACCAGGGATTTGCCAATGCCGGAAACTCGGTCGCCGCGCATTTCGAGCCGGAAATATTGATCCTCGATGAGGTGTTGGCCGTGGGCGACGCGGGCTTTCGTGAAAAGTGCCTTAAGAAGATGAGAGAAGTGAGCCTGCAGGGAAGGACGGTATTTTACG
>JANLZV010000565.1:0-3566 GCA_031366425.1 Pyrinomonadaceae bacterium
CACCGCTAATACCTTTCCTTCCCCTCTTGGGATTACATGTCGGTTGCCTGTTGCCGTGGCTCTTGCTGGCAGTCCCTGCGCTGCTTTTCGCGACGCGCCGGGTGATCCGGTTTTTCGAACTCGATTTCGCGGAATCGCTGCCTCTCATCTGGATAGGAGTGGGAGTGTTACTGCTTTTCACCAATCCGTTTCGCGGGGGCGCCGCGATGGCAGCATGGCCAGCGTTTGCGATTCTGGTGGCACGAACCTGGGATCGCTCGTCAGCCGCAATGCGCATCGCAGGCGTTACTCTGATCACAACGATCGGAATCATGCTCGCGCTTTATTCCTGCAACATTTTGCCCTTCGCGTGGCCGATACTGAAACCCGAACTCATGGCCAGCAGCGCATCGCTAATTCTCTTCGGACTCGCGGCCATTATTCTACTTCGATTCCATCGTCCCGAGCTTGCCGCGATCAGCATCGCGGCTGCGATGGTTCCCGTCGGACTCGCGATCGTTGAAGGCATCTCTCAGATGTCGCCCTACTTCTCACTCGCGAACGCCGCGCGTTTCACCAACCCGGGAGTTGAACTTATTTTCGAAGGATCGCTCGATGCGGGCAGCAGTCTCCTTTTCTACTACCCGCGAAAGTTCTTCCTCGCTCATGCACCACCGCAGCCATCGCGGCCGACAAATGATATCTTCCTCGACGAGGCTGCGGTGATGGCAAAATGGCGCAGCGCGAAATGCGTTTATCTGTTCGTCGAGCAAAATCGAGTCGCTTACTGGCAGCGCCTAATGACCGACGAATTCCACATTTATCACCAGGTCACGACCTGCGGCAACTACACCGTCTTGAGCAACCAGCTCTGATCGGGGTCGCTCCGGACTCTCCATTTGAATTACCGGTGGTGCCGCGTAGTGTGCGGGCTCGTTTTTCAAAAAATTATGTCGCAGCATCGTAGTCTTAAAGGGGCCAGCACCATTGCCGCAAAGCGGAACGTTCTGAAGCGTTTCGAGCGCGTCGAACTGCTCAAGAAGCGCGGTCAGTGGAAAGACGGCGCCAAGGTTGTCGGCCTTCCTAAAACCAAGCCCGACGCTTAATCGCGTCGAGCCGTCCAAGTGCGGCTCAATCGTTTTCTAGCTGCAGCAGGCATCGGCTCACGCCGCCACTGCGACGAGCTCATCGCTGCAGGTCGAGTGACCGTCAACGGTTCGCCTTGTCTCGACTTCAGTTATCAGCCGAGCGAGCGCGATCACGTCAAAGTCGGCGGCAAACTGGTTAAGGCCGCGTCGCACGTTTACATCGCGCTGCACAAGCCGCGCGGTTTCGTCTGCACCGCCGGCGATCCGAATGCGCACGACACCATCTTCGATCTGCTGCCCAAGCATCTCCCGCGTTTGTTTAATGTCGGCCGGCTGGACGCGCAGACCGAAGGATTGCTTTTGCTGGTGAATGACGGCGACCTCGCGCAGCAGCTAACTCATCCGAAATTTAAGGTGGAGAAAGAATATCACGTCCTGCTTGATCGACGTTGGGATAAGGAGCTTGACGTGAAGTTGCTCCGCGGAATCACGCTGGATGGTCAGCGCGCACAGTTTGCCCGGCTAGAACACGTTTCGGCTACGCGTTTGCGAGTTGTCCTGCGACAGGGATTGAATCGTCAGATCCGGCGCATGTTTGCCGCCGTCGGCTACGAAGTTAAACGACTCGCCCGCGTCCGCATCGGCGCGCTGCGTATGGGTGAACTTGCGGTGGGCGACTGGCGTGCCCTATCTGCGGCGGAAGTGAAAAATTTGAGCAGGCAGCCCAAAGCCCCAGCCGCAAAGAGAATTCGGAAGTGAAAATTGACGGAAACTGCGCACTGATCACCGGCGCATCAGCTGGAATCGGTCGTGAATTTGCGCGACAACTCGCGCCGCGCGCCGGTTCACTTGTCCTGGTGGCACGACGTCTCGACCGTCTTGAAACGCTGCGCGAGGAACTCATTACCGCTCACCCGAAGATCGACGTCCGGCTGCGCCAGTGCGACTTGGCTGAGATCGCGCAGGTTGACTCCCTCACCCGTTGGCTTCACGCCGAACGCATCTCGGTCGATCTTCTCATCAATAATGCAGGGCTCGGTGACCGCGGCGCTTTCCTGACGAGCGATCCACGGCGCGTGCAGGAAATGACGATGGTCAACATCGTGGCGCTGACGCGATTAACTCGCGCGTTGCTCCCGGCCATGGTGGAACGAAAGCGCGGTGGCATTCTTAACGTCAGTTCGTCGGCTTCGTTTTTGCCGATGCCGACGTTCGCGGTTTACGCCGCGACCAAAGCCTATGTGACCAGCTTTTCTGAAGCATTGCGCGCCGAAGTTCGCCAGGACGGAATTGCCGTCTGCGCCTTATGCCCTGGACCGGTGCTGACGGAGTTTGGCGAAGTCGCCGGACGCCCGGGCGAAACCTACGACTCCGGTCCGGCCTTCACCCATGTCGCGGTGGAAAAAGTGGTTTCTGACGCAATCGCCGCGCTTGAAGCTGATCGACCCATCGTGGTCCCTGGGCTGGCCATGAAAATCGGGATGACAATCGTTCGTCTGACCCCGATGCCGTTGCTGCGCTTCGCAGCGGGTTTCGCTGCGAAGCGCCGCTAGGAACTAACGTTATTTATACTTCACCGAGCAGCCATAGGGGCGGGTGCTCGATTGTGAAACCGGCTTGCCCGACATCGATTCGTCCAGCGCAACTTTCACGTAATTGGTTGCGCCCGCGATGTCGGCAGGATTTGGCGAAGGCTTGCTGTCGATCGCTCCCTCGTAGACGATTTTTCCTTCTGGGCTAACGACAAACATGTGCGGCGTATTGCGCGCACCGTAGGACTTGCCCGCTTTGCCTTCCGGATCGAGGAGGACGGCGGTCGATTTCACCTTTTGCTCCGTCACGACTTTGGTCGCCTGCTCTGGCGTGAGACTGCCTTCGAACCCGGGGGCCGAAGAGTCGATGGTAAGCCAGACCACTCCCTTGCCCGTGTACTCGGCCTGCAATTTCTGCATATTGCCGCTGCCGTAATGCTTCTTCACAAACGGACAGTCCGGGTTGAACCATTCCAGCACGACGTATTTGCCCTTGTATTGCGACAACGACTGCGTTTTGCCGGCGGCATCAGTCAACGAAAAGTCGGGTGCTACGGCTCCGACCGGTGGGGAATCAATCGCGTAAAGCGATGTGGCAATTAGTGCGAGCGTGAGGGCGAGTAATGTTTTCATAGTTTATTTTGCTGCAGTTTTCGGAGCGGCGGTTTCGAGTTTATCCAAAACCATACTTTTGGTTATCAACTCCGGAAAGATATACGGCTCCGCCCCGTTCCCCGGATACAACACGTAGAGTGGGACACCGGGCCGGCCGAATTGTTTCAACAATTTTGTGATTTCAGGATCGGCGTTCGTCCAATCGGCTTTGATCATCTTGATTCCGTGCTGCTGCAGGGAATCGCGGACGGCTGAAGTGTTGAGTACCGTCGCTTCGTTGAATTTACAGGTGATGCACCAAGCCGCGGTAAAATCGATAAACACGGCGTGCTTCTGCTGCAGCTCAGTTTGT
>JANLZV010000575.1:0-2867 GCA_031366425.1 Pyrinomonadaceae bacterium
AGGAAACATTCATCCGGGAAAGGTGTCGCTATTCGAGCCAGTTCACGGAAGTGCGCCGCCGCTTGCGGGACAGGGAATTGCGAATCCAGTAGGCGCTATTCTGACCTCTGCCATGATGCTAGAATACCTGGGCCACCAGAAAGCCAGCGAAGCAATTCAGAAAGTGGTCGGAGACGCGATCGCGGCGGATGAGACGACGCGCGATCTGGGTGGAAGCCTTTCAACGGCGCAGGCGGGCGCGGCAATTTCTCAGCGGCTGAGTATGCAATAACGCAAACTGATCGTTAAGTTACTCGCAAACTCCCAGTTTGCGTCACCAGGTTTATGACTCCAGGCAGAATGAAGTTGGCGATAATGATCGGTGCCGGCGTGGTGGTCGTCGGTGTCGTCGTCGGCGTGTTGGCGATCGCTCGCGCGGCGCCGCTGGTGATCGTTGCCTTTGTCGCGTTTGGCCTGCTGGTCTACCTGGCTTTGAGGATTCGAGCGAACCGCCGGACCAAAGTAGTTTTTGGATTTTACGGCGCCGCCAATGAGATTTTGCTTAACGGCGAGCGCAGCCGTTATCACTTTGAAATCGCCAAAGTGATTAAGACCGGCGAAAGCGTTGTAAAATCGATGCCCGATTCACCACCGCTCGCGCGGTTTTCTCTCGGCGCTTTGTATCATTCGATTGGCGATCACAACGCGGCCGCCGAACAGTTGGGCTTCGCCGCCGAAGAGGAAGTGCTAAAGGACAGCAGGCATTTAGCGCCGTCACGACAATTGCGACGCTACGTCGAACGTCTGCGAAAGATTGAGCGGCGCCCGCGAAGGCATGCGCGACTGAACGCCGCAATTGCGAATCTGGAGATGATGCATCGAGAGCGTGGGGCGCGCTTGCTGGCCGAAAGCCAACAGCAGCTCAAACGAATGGTTGAAGCTTATGAAGGCGAGCTGTCTACGCAAGCGCGTTCACCGCGAAAAGACGTTGCCATCTCCAGTTCGCGTTCGTTGAAATCCATCACCGCGCCGCCGCCAATTTCCGAAGTGCTTAACGACATCTATCAGGAAGATCGAAAAACTTCCTGAATCGTTACCACGGCAACGAACAATTAGTTTGCGCGAGAATTTTCCGACAAGGGTGCCTACCTTTTGCTTGAACCGCTGACAGCAGAAATCATCGCGATAGGTTCGGAACTCCTCGCGCCTGACCGCACCGATACCAACAGTCTGTGGCTCACTGAAAAACTCAACAGCATCGGCATTGAAGTAAAACTGAAAACCATTGTCGGGGACGACGACGCGCGGCTCGAAGAAGCAATCCGAGACGCGAGCCGGCGATCGAAGGTCGTGATTACCACCGGAGGACTTGGTCCAACCGAAGACGACATCACCCGGAAGGTAGCCGCGCGTGCGCTCGGACGCCGGCTCCTGCTGGACGAAACGATCCTGGCCGACTTGCGCCAGCGCTTTCTCGCTTTTGGTCATGTGATGCCTGAACGAAATTCTCGTCAGGCAATGGTGATCGAAGACGCGAAAGTGTTGCCGAATCCAAACGGCAGTGCCCCGGGTTTGCTAATTGATCACGAGGGCGTTTCAGTGGTCTTGTTGCCGGGACCGCCGCGCGAGATGCGACCGATGTTCGCAGACCATGTCCTGCCACGACTGATGGATCGCGCTGGGTCAGTAAAAGTGGTGCGGCGAATGCTGCGAGTGGCGGGACTCGGTGAGTCTGCGCTCGACGAAAAGATCGCGCCGATCTACACGAAGTACGAAAACCCGCAAACGACAATTCTTTTCAATCAAACTGAGGTGGAGATCCATCTGATTGCGCGAGGGCGGACCGACGCGGAAGCCAACGCGCTGCTTGATCGTTTGTCCGAACAATTGGAAGAGCGACTGGGTGACGCAGTCTTTTCGTTTGCCGGCGAGAAGATGGAAGAGGTCGTTGGACTAAAGCTCTCAGTCGGCCGTTATACGCTCGCCGTCGCGGAGAGTTGCACGGGGGGATTGATATCGCAGCGACTAACAGAGGTCGCAGGTTCGTCAAACTATTTTGTCGAAGGGATCGTCGCCTATTCAAACGAAACGAAGACGAGGGCGCTCGGCGTGAAGACGGCTGTGCTGCGGGAACATGGTGCGGTTAGCGCTGAAGTAGCGGAAGCGATGGCTGAAGGGGTGCGCCAGCGCGCAGGCACTGACTTTGGCCTCTCGATAACGGGAATTGCCGGGCCCGGCGGCGGCAGCGAAGAGAAGCCGGTGGGACTCGTCTATATTGCACTAGCCGATGACGCGCACACGAAATCGAGGAAGTTGATGATACCCGGCGATCGGCAACTCGTGCGTTGGCGCGCATCTCAAGCTGCGCTGGATTTGTTGCGCCGACGATTGATTTAGTTTGCAGAGATGTTAGTGGTTGGTTTCCCGGTTAACAAGAGTTGAGTGCCAAGTTCTTTTCATTTCTAAGTTTTGCTGAGAGGGAGGAGTTGGGTGCGACCGGCGATTGCGATCATCGTGGGCTATTTACTTGGCTCGATCCCGTTTGGATACCTGATTGTGAGGGCCAGCAAAGGCGCGGACGTCAGGGAGACTGGGTCTGGTGGGACGGGGGCCACGAACGTCTCGCGGCGAGCTGGAAAGCTTGCCGGCATAGTCACTCTGCTGCTGGACGCGCTAAAGGGCGCGGCTGCGATCGCGTTCGCCCAGCTACTCCTGGGTCTCTTCGAACCAGCTGAAACTCAGGTGCAAATTCAGTCGTTCTCGTCTGCAAGATGGTGGGTGGCGGCCGCGGGTATAGCGGCGATTCTGGGCCACATGTTTCCGATCTGGCTGCGGTTTCGCGGCGGAAAGGGAGTGGCAACCGGCGTTGGTATCTTTCTGGTGCTGGC
>JANLZV010000732.1:0-2117 GCA_031366425.1 Pyrinomonadaceae bacterium
CATCTCGGCTGGGCCGCGCGCGTACTCGGTCTCCACTTTGCGACGCCCGTTTTCGACGGCGCCACTGAGAAGGAGATCAAGGACAAGCTCAAGCTGGCCGGGATTCGGGCCACTGAACTTGGCTTGCCGGAAATAGTTAACGAGTCAGGCAAGGCGATTCTTTACGACGGGTTATCGGGTGAACCATTTGAGCAGAAGGTGACAGTTGGTTACATCTACATGCTCAAGCTGTCCCACCTCGTCGACGACAAGATTCACGCTCGTTCCATTGGGCCGTACAGCTTGATCACCCAGCAGCCCTTGGGCGGCAAGGCGCAATTCGGTGGACAGCGATTTGGAGAGATGGAAGTTTGGGCGCTCGAAGCTTACGGCGCTGCTTACATTCTTCAGGAGTTGTTGACGGCGAAGTCTGACGACGTAGCCGGCAGATCAAAGATTTACGAAGCGATCGTCAAGGGCGAAGCGGATTTTGATCCGGGCCTGCCGGAGTCGTTCAACGTGCTGGTGCGCGAGCTGCAGTCGCTCTGCCTCGACGTTGAGTTGATCAACAAGAAGGTTGCCGGCAACGGTGATGGAATTGAAGAAGGGGTTGGCGAAGCAATAATTGCCAGCACCGTAGAAGGCTAGCTAGAACCGTCCAAAGTGCCGGGTCCAAAGTCCAAGGTCTACCTGACCAAAGGGACGATTGGACAGTGGGCATTGGACCTTGGACTCGTTCGGAGAAAAGATGTTTCGATTTCAACAAGAGAAGACGCAATTAGCTCCTGACTTTGAGGCGATTCGAATTTCGCTGGCTTCGCCGGAAAAAATCCGGCACTGGTCACATGGCGAAGTTACGAAGCCCGAAACGATCAACTACCGCACCTTCAAGCCCGAGCGCGATGGACTTTTCTGCGCCCGAATCTTTGGGCCGGTGGCTGATTGGGAATGCCTCTGCGGCAAGTACAAGCGCATGAAGCACCGCGGAGTGATCTGCGATAAGTGCGGAGTAGAAGTCACCCAGGCAAAAGTCCGTCGTGAGCGTTTGGGCCACATTGATTTGGCCAGTCCGTGTTCCCACGTCTGGTTCTTCAAAGGTCTGCCTTCGCGCATTGGTCACCTGCTCGACATTCCTCTACGCGAGCTGGAAAAGGTCCTCTATTTTGAAGCGTACATCGTTATAGATCCGGGCGACGTCACTGGTATCAAAGAACGCGAGTTGCTGACTGACGAGCGCTATCGCGAACTCGTGCGCGACTATCCGGCGCAGTTTGTGGCCAAGATGGGCGCCGAAGCGATCAAAGAGTTGCTCGGCATGGTCAAGATTGAAGAGCTGGCAATCGAGCTGCGCAAGCGAATGAAGGAAGAGACTTCGCAGCAGAAGAAGCTCAAATATTCGAAGCGTCTTAAAGTCGCTACTAGTTTTCTGAAATCCGGTAACAAGCCCGAGTGGATGATCCTCGACGTTATTCCAGTCATTCCGCCTGAGCTGCGCCCACTCGTGCCTCTCGATGGCGGCAGGTTTGCCACCTCGGATTTGAACGATCTCTATCGTCGCGTCATCAACCGCAACAACCGTCTGAAGAAGCTGATGGAATTGCGCGCGCCGGAAGTTATCGTGCGCAACGAAAAGCGCATGCTGCAGGAAGCGGTCGATGCTTTGTTTGATAACGGCCGTCGTGGTCGCGTGTTGCGCGGCGTCAACAATCGTCCGTTGAAGTCTTTGTGCGGAACGCTCAAGGGCAAGCAGGGCCGTTTTCGACAGAACTTGCTCGGCAAGCGCGTCGACTATTCAGGCCGTTCGGTGATCGTTGTTGGTCCGGAATTGAAACTGCACCAGTGCGGACTCCCCAAGAAGATGGCGCTCGAGCTGTTTAAGCCGTTCATCTATAACCAACTCGAAAAGCAGGGCCACGCCGCCACAATCAAGCAAGCCCGCGAAATGGTGGAACGTCAGGAGCCGGTGGTTTGGGACATCCTGGAAGAAGTTATTCGCGAGCATCCGGTGCTGCTAAACCGCGCCCCGACCCTCCATCGCTTGGGAATTCAGGCGTTTGAACCGGTGCTGGTCGAAGGCAAGGCGATCAAGATTCATCCGCTCGTTTGTACCGCCTTCAATGCGGACTTCGACGGTGACC
>JANLZV010000586.1:0-4052 GCA_031366425.1 Pyrinomonadaceae bacterium
CCGACGCGCGAGACTGCGCGCTCGTAATCGGCGCTAGTGTTCTGCGTCTGTACTCGTCCAATGCGGGACGAAAAATCTCCGGCGCCGGCAGTTTTCAGAGACGCGACGGCCCTTCGGCGAATCAGATGGTCCGATGAATCCAGGGCCGACATAATCGCGCGGTTCGCGTTGGGGCTTTTCTGCTTGCCGAGAGCATCGATGATCGCAAGCGCGGCATCGTTTAGTTGCTGATCTCGCAAAGCAACCTGCAAGGCTTCGGCCAGCGCTTTTGTGTTGTTCGAATCAGAAGGTAATTCACCGAGCAATTCTGCCGCGGTCGCGCGGACCAAAACGTCCGACTCTTTAAGGTGCCGGCGAAGCACGTCGTCCAGATCCGTCGGCTTGAAGGCGGCGTATGCGCGCAATACGTCGGGAATCGCGTATTCGGAGTGCACCGCTACGAGCGTGTTGATGACAATCCCGGAGTTTCGGTAGTCGAGCATCGCGCGCAGAATTTCCTGGGCGCGGTGTTTATACAGCTCATGGGCTTTAGTTGCTTCAGCATCGGTTGCATCGGGCGCGGCGGCAATTTCGCCGAATCCCTGGGCCAGGCCGGAAGCCGCCCTCCAGTTCAACAAGATGGATTCAACGGCCGCCCGTTTGACCACCGGAGTGCCCGCCCCGATCACGAGCGCCGCAGGCCAGACGCGGGCGAGGGCGATTTCCACTTCCGGCGCCATGTGCCCAAAGGTCTCTCCGGTTGTTTTCAACCAGGCGCCAAGTTGCGGATTTGTCGTTCCCTGGGCCAACTTTCCCATGGTCGTCGCCAACTCCAAAATCTCGTTATCTTCGGTCCGGGTCGGGGAGCCGGCGGGCCTCGTCAGCGATCTGGCGCGTTGGAACAACGGCCCCAGAGCATTTGGATTTTTCAACAAACCAAGAGAACGGATAGCGCTGACGCGAACGCGAGAATCGACGTCCTTTAGAGCGCGATCCAACAATTCGGTAAAAGAGGTCTGGTCTTCAGTAGCGCCTAGCACGCGAGCCGCGTTAGCACGCACGACCGGATCAGGATCAGAACGCACAAGTTTACGCAGTTCGGTGTTGCCATCGTTGAGTTTGAGCCGGGCCAGCGTGTTACCAGCGTCAGCGCGAATGCGCGGATCGGAGTAGCCCAGAAATTCCGCGACTACCGGGCCGGCTCCTTCAGGTTTCGCTCGGAGCACGGCCGTCAGCCCTGTCAGAATCATCGCGCTATCAGATCGCGAACGACGACGCGCTTCAAATTGCAACGCTCCAAGGATCACTGCACCTAACTCACGCGCGCCCTCCGCCTGTTCCTTCGGCAACGCGGCGGTGATTTTTCCCAGCGCCTCAACTGCCCGGGTCCGCGCGGGCGAGTTTCTATTTCCGACAACGGCCACTAACGCGTCGGCACCCAGGGGCGATTCGATTTCTCCAAGCGCAAACGCAGCCATCTCGCGCACGTCGGATTCGTCATCGTGTTTCAGAAGCCGCGCTAAATCGCCGATGGCGCGTTCGTCGCCGATGCGTCCCGCCGCGAGCGCGGCGCGCGATCGCACGTTTGCATTACGCGCTGAAAATAAGTTTCGTAGATCGTCGTCCCAACGACGCTCGTCTTCAGCCCGAACAATTCTGATCAAAAGAAGCTTGGGCACCGGATCTCCCGAGGTGGGGTATTGCAGCCGGCGGGAGTTGTTCTGCGCGAGAACGCCGGCACTTGAGAGGCCCAACATCGTCAACGTCAGAAGGAAGCGCGCACCGAAGCGGAGTCGGACCCTTTTCATTTTTGCGATACGATCAAGGTCAGTTTTGGGCATAGGTCTGAAACAAAAACACTGGAATCAGAATTGGGAGGGGACACCTTCTATGTATCAGGGAGGCACGTGGATTATGTCAAGGTGCGCTGCTGGAGAAAAGGCGAGACGTTCGGTCTGGGCGGCAACAAAAAAAGGGCAACGTGAAGTTCATTCACATTGCCCTTCGACTGATCGAATTCCAGTGCTTAGCTGGCGATGCTCGAAACGTCGGCGATCTCGCCTGACGACTGATTTGCGTCGACATTGACCGGCTTCATGCTGGTGGTATTGAGCGGCTGGTCATCGCGGCCATTGCTCTTGGTCTTACCGTTGGCGGCGCTCATCTTGACCATTTTGCAACTGCCTTCAAAAAGTGCGCCGGACTCAATCACTAGCGAAGGCGTCTGAATATTTCCGTTCACTTTCCCGACGCGTCCAATTTCCAATCGTTGTGAAGCGATAATGTCACCGTTAACGGTGCCGTGGATCGTCGCGACGGCAACTTCGATATTGGCATCGACCTTACCATTCGCGCCCACAATCAGGGTTCCATTGCTTGAGGTAATTTTTCCCGAGAGGTGACCGTCGACCCGCATCAACGCCTTAAAGTTGGCCTCGCCAGTCACAACCGTGCCGCTGCCAACGAAGCCGCTGAGATTGCCATCTTTCAATTCGCGCGCAATCGTTTCGCTCTCGGTCATTGCTCGCGGCGCAGGGGAATTGGGTTCCGTCGTCTTCACTTCAGTCGAAGTGGCCTGGTACGGAGAGTAGGGCTTTGGCGTGGCGTAGGGCGCTTCAAGCCTTTCGTCCGGCACTTCATTTTCTGCGGAATCTTTTGGGTTTTTACCTATCCTAAGCATAGTAGCCTCCGTTGTTGGGGGTGCGGGATTAAGTCACAGGCGCCTACGAGACGGAAGTAACAAAAAACGCGAACCTTATTTTATTTGGATGAACCTTTTGACTGGCCAGTTCTGAATGGCGGTCCCGCTCAGAAACGAGGGTGACATAATAAACACCGGAGCCTGCCAGTGTCTACCCTTGCAATGAAAATGTAACGGGCGTGGTCAGCGGCGATCCAGCCACTCAATTCCCGTCGACTTTTCGATATCGCCTGCGCCACCCGCAGAAACAAACAGGCAATCTCCTTCAAACATTGCGCCGACCCTGACTGACAGCATGCGCGTATGGATCTGCCCGGCCACGCGGGCGTCACTGTCGAGCACGACGCCCTCCGGAGCATTGATGTTTCCAGTCACTGAACCGCTGATTACGGCCTTGCCGACATGGATGTCAGCGTCTACCCGGCCCTCTTTTCCCAGGACCAGCGTGCCTTCGGGCGACCGAATGTTGCCAAGCGTATACCCGTCGAAATGCAGAACGCCATCAAAATTGACTTCGCAACTGGAACCCCTGGCTGACTCAAGGTAGATCTCGCCCGCTTCAGAACAGGCGAGGGGGTCGATGGCCCTTACTTCGACCAGCCAGCGATCGAAGTAAGGTCCCGGATCGAATCCATCAACTGACGTTGGCGTCGATCGCAGAGACGGCTCCATGGATACACTTTCGGGTGTTCCGGCGAGACGCTGACCGGTTCTTTGATCGGTCAACCTTTCAACTTCGAGCATCGACGACTCCTGACCCTCCTGCTAGGAGCAGGTAGAAAGGTGCTGACTTGAACTAAATTGGAGGACTTCTGAAACGGAGCGACCGACCTTGTTGAGCGGAAGGTAGCACAGCCAAGGGTCAGGTTCAAGGCTTAATTGGTTGCGGGGCAATTCGACTGGCCATTATCCGCGGCTGGCCACGCGGCAGGGTGGGGACGCTATAATGGCCTCAAATTCAATCTGGAGACGAAGTGTGGAGACAAAGCTGAAAAATCGCCTGCTGCGCGGAGTGGGCAACGCCATCGAGGACTTCGGCATGATCGAAGACGGCGATCGAATCATGGTTTGCCTCTCAGGCGGGAAAGACAGCTACACAATGTTGGAGCTGTTGCTTGATTTGCAGCCGCGCGCGCCGGTCAGATTCGATCTGCTGGCAGTAAATCTTGATCAGAAGCAACCCGGCTTTCCCGCCGAAGTGTTGCCAAACTATCTGGCAGGCCGCGGCGTACCTTTTCGAATCATCGAGCGTGACACATATTCGATCGTGAAGCGTCTGGTGCCCGAAGGCAAGACAGCATGTTCGGTTTGCTCGCGGCTGCGCCGGGGAATCCTTTACAACCTTGCGGTCGCAGAGGGTTGTAACAAGATC
>JANLZV010000601.1:0-4407 GCA_031366425.1 Pyrinomonadaceae bacterium
CCATCGTAGCCGGCTCGGGGACTGGTTCGTTACGCGCGGAACCACCAAACGAAAACCGCTCCGGGCCACCCTGCACATTGCTTAGACTCGCTTCCAACCCGAGGCGCAGGTTTGGATTGACCGCCAGGGCTGCCTGTAGCCGCGCCGCTGCTTCAGCATCCAGACCAAAAGCGTAATCGGCATTCGCGCCTTGACCACCTCTGATTTGATCCAGAGTTATCGGGCCATTCGCGAGGTTGGTGCTGAACACAGTATTACCGGCCGAATCATAAGCGCTCAAGACCAGCGAATTGATGGTCAGTGGGCTTCGGTTTTGTCCGTTTGCCTCATTGATGTTGAGCAGGATCTGCAAGCTGGTAGCGCTCGTACCGAGATCCATAAACGGAATCGTATGTTGATGCGGTCCGGCACTAATATCGCCGAAGGCAACGTCCCTGCTGCCGTTGAAGCGAACACCGCCCGTTTCTGTGGTGTTGGATCCGTGGTGTTGAAGATTCAACGCTGCGAGGGGTGGCACTAACTTGCTGTGATTTGGCTCTACAAAAACGATGCCGTCTGCGAAAGCAGTGCTGCTCGCAAATGAGATTATTAACAATGCTCCTAAACTAAGTAGTCCTTTTGAAAATACCTTCGTCATTCTTCTCGTCCTCCCGAATTGTTTCTCTCGGCCTGTTCTGGTCCGAATCCCGTCGTGCTCACCGTTTGGAGTGGCAACACCTTATAAAAGAGGCAATTACGGGCAGTTTCCAGCGAAGTGGGAGCAGTTTACGGAAGAGATTTCAGGACAATGATTATTTGGGCAGTCTAACGACGCGAAGTAGTTTTCCAAGCACCGAACGGGATTCGGCGATGTTGAAGCCGAAGGTGATTCCGAAATACGTAACTCCGTAACCACCCAACACCACCGCAGCCATCGGAATCGGATGGATGGACGGTAAAAGCCATTTAAAGGCCCACCCAACCCCTGCGCTAAACAGCGCCGCGAGCCAAAGCTTGGCGAGGTACGATGCCGACAATCCGGTCGTACCGATGCGCCGGTTTAAACTGCGACGAAGCAACGCAAATTCGATCCAACCGGCGATACCTGCTGATGCAGTCAGCCCGGCGACGCCCCACTTGGGATCGATACCCAACGCTCGCGGAAGTGGCAACGCGCAAAGATAACCAAGGACAGTAGTAAGCACGACGCGAACGAGCGCATAGCGCAACGGCGTGCGTGTGTCTCGGAGGGCGTAGTAAGTCGAAGAATAAAGACGTCCGAGTGTAGACGCCAGCAGTCCAATACTTGAACCTGCCAAAATTCCCCAGACGTAAATCGCAGCGTCTTCGCGGAATTCACCGGTTCGGTAGAGTGCCGCGGCCATCACATCGCCGAGCGCGAGAAAGGCCATTGCAGAGGGCACGATGAAAAACGCAATCCGGTTTAGTCCAGCGTCAAGTCGTTTACGCAACAGCGCGGCGACCTCGTCAGTCGTTCCCACAGTGCTAGCCATCTCCGGTAGTTCCGCGGCTGAGACGGCCATGCCGAAGAGACTGACAGGAAGCGTGTAAATGCTTTGCGTATAGGAAAGCGCGCCGACCGCACCTGTGCCCAGCCAACTCGCCAGCCAGGCATCTACAAACGCGCTGATCTGGACCACGCCGCGACTAAAGAACACTGGAAAAAAATTCCGCATCACAGTGCGCACGCCGGCCGTAGCTAGATCGAACGCTGGGCGCAACCGTCGCAGCAGTTTGAGCACGGTCGGCAACTGCACAGCAAACTGGAGCGCACTTCCCGCCACTGAAGCCCAGGCCACAATTTCAGCGAGCGGGAACTGGGCCAAACGACCGCCGAAACCGAAGAGCGCTCCGATAATTGTGACGTTCCAAATGACTGGCGCAGTGTAAGAAAGGAAGAATCTCCGATGACTGTTTAGAACTCCGAGACACCATGCGGAGAGCACGAGCAGGCCTGCACCCGGAAAAAAAATCTTTACGAGCCTGATCGTGAGCTCACGCTTCGCGCCTTCAAAACCGGGAGCGATTAGATCAATTAAATAGGGCGTGGTCAGCACACCGATCAGGACAATCACTGAGGTTGCCAGCGCGAGCAACGTCAGGACAGCACTAGCAACGTGCGACGCCTCTTCTTCGTCGTCTTCGGCAAGTAGTTTTGCGTAGACCGGAATGAACGATGCGGAAAGGGCACCTTCACCGAACACGTTCTGCAGGAAGTTTGGAATCTTAAAGGCGGCGTTGAATGCATCAGCCGCGTCTGACAGTCCAAAATAGTGTGCGAAGACGCGCTGTCGAACCAGCCCGATGATCCGGCTAATCAGAATGCCGGCTCCTACGAGAAAGGCCGATCGACCGCTGCTTTTATCCCCGGCATTACCCGGGACGGGAGAGGGACCAGCCGGAGCGCCAACCTGGTCCACAGATTCACCGGCGATTGAGGCTGCTTCATCGTGGCCGTCGCGGATAACCTCCGGAGTTTCGGCGGCAACGCTTTCGGGTTTGAGATCAGTCGGAGGATCAGGGTGAGAAGCGTCGTTCATCTGTTTCAGACGTTGTAATCTTTGATCTTAGTCAGGAGGGTCTTGTAGCTAATCCCGAGTTCGTCCGCTGCCCGAGCCTTGTTGCCCTGGGCCTGGCCGAGGGCTTCGCGAATCTTATTGCGTTCTACAAAACGCAAAGCACGTTGGCCCACGTCGGCGAGGCTCCCCGACAAGTCAAAAAGATTCAGCTCCTCTTTATTTGTACCGCCCGCCGTCGCCAGGCCGAGGTCCTTCGGCTCCAGGACCATCGTGTCGGAAAGAATGCACGCGCGCTCGATTGCGTTTTCGAGTTCGCGGACGTTGCCGGGCCAATGGTGCGCTTGCAACGCGGCGCAGGAGGCTTCGCTCAAGGTCGCTTCGCGCTTGCGCAATTCCTTTCCCAGTTGCGCGGCAAAATGTTTCGCCAGCATCAGAATGTCCTGGCCGCGCTCGCGCAGGGGCGGAATCTCGAGCGGAAAAACCGCGAGTCGGAAAAAAAGATCGCGCCGAAACTCTCCATTTTCAACCGCGGCTTTTAAGTCTTTGTTAGTGGCCGCGACAACTCGGACGTCAACCGGCACAGGTGCACGACCACCAATTCGATCCACCACCTTTTCCTCGATTGCTCGCAGGAGTTTTCCCTGCACCGCGAGCGGAAGTTCGCCGATTTCGTCGAGAAAAACTGTGCCAGTGGATGCCAGCTCGAATTTTCCCAGTCGTCGATCATTGGCTCCGGTAAACGCGCCGCGCTCATGACCGAACAATTCATTTTCGATTAAGGTCTCCGGAATCGCGGCGCAGTTGACCGCGACAAATGGTTTGTCACGACGGTCGGAAAGATGATGCACCGCGCGGGCAAACAATTCTTTGCCGGTGCCCGACTCTCCCAACAAGAGCACAGTGGCCTCAGTTTGGGCCACTCGCTGAACTTCAGATACTGCGCGTTTGATCGTCTCAGACTCGCCGATGATGCGCGGGAAGCCATAGCGGCGCGACCACTCCTCACGCAGCAGAATGTTTTCGGTTCGCAATCGCGCTTGCTCGAGTGCGCGCTCGATGATCAGCAGAAGATGATTTGAGTCTACCGGCTTTTGCAAAAAGTCGTGGGCGCCGTCTTTCATCGCCTGGACCGCTTCATCGATTGAGCCAAAGGCAGTCATCACGATTACCGGCATGCTCCCGTCGGCCGCGCGCGCAGCCCTGAGTACGTCGAGGCCGGAACCATTGGGCATGCGGAGGTCAGTCAAGACTAACTTGTGTGGGGTAGCCGCGATTTCGTTGAGCGCGATGCGGGCGTCGGCGGCTTCGGTAACGGAGTAGCCCGCGTTCTCCAGAGTCAGTCGCAGAACGCGGCGCAGGCTATCTTTGTCTTCAACGAGAAGAATGTCTGGCATTTGTTCGGGGTCCGCGATAGCGAAGGCGCCTACCGCGACGAACTGGGATTGTACAACAGGTGCGGGTTTTCACGCTGACAGTGGGGAATAAAGGCTGGCAATGAAGAGCTTGGATTCTGAACGGATTGCGTCAAAACAACGCCGAAGAAAAAGGAAAGGCGCGAATGGAATTCCATCCGCGCCTTTTGCAATTGATTCGAGAAAATATTTAGGCTTCGATTTCGCCACGTTTCCGGCGGCGACGTTTTAGATACAAACCGCCTAATCCGGTTCCCAGCAATGCGAGAGTCATTGGCTCCGGAACCGCGTCAGCAGTGGTAACAGTGAACGTGATGCCGTTATTCCAGAAGTGACAATCCGGATCGAGACCAAACGCGATGTTGTTTCCGTTCTGCGCGTAAGCAGTCAACGCCTGAAGCTGAGCAGCAGTAAAGTTGTAAACGAAGGTGGTTGGCGTGGTGGTGAAACTGCGCATGGTCAGGAAGGTGTTTCCT
>JANLZV010000662.1:0-3335 GCA_031366425.1 Pyrinomonadaceae bacterium
TTTCCACTCGAATCGCCGCGACTGACGCGAGCGTGGTCAAAACTTTGAGGTGGTCTTCGGTAAACCTGCCTTCGGCGATCGGCGAATCCGCATAGATGATCCCGAAAACTTTTTCCGACACGCCGAGGGGAACGGCCAGCACCGAACGAACGCCCTGTAGCACCACGGTGCCACTGGCAAAACGCGGATCGTGTTGCGCGTCTGACGTCAGCACTGATCTGCCACGAATGACTACTTCATCCATGACGTTGCGACTGACACGAATTTCGCCAACCTCTCCCACGCGATCTCGCAACCTCGCCACCGCAACTCGCAGTTCTTGATTTGCTTCGTCGCGCATCATGAGCAGGCAACGATCCGCGGGAACTGCTTCGAACACGAGCGACACGATCTGCTCGAGCGTTTGTTCGAGCGTGGACGAACTAAGCAGCGTAATCCCCACCTTGCTGATCAAAGCCAGCAGGTCGCCTTCACGCGCCACCCGCGCGGCCACATTCTCTTCCGGTTTAGTGCGAGCGCCTTCAATCGCTTCGAGCAAACCTGAAGTCGTGCGATCACCGGAGGCCAGGGCGATCGTGGCTTCCGGCAGCGACGTCGCGGAATTGTCAGTAATCATCGTGGCCCCCATGCTGGAATGATAGGTGCCGTCGTCAAACACAATCTCCGTTTCGCCGATTTGAATGCGCCCGCCCGGAGTCAGCGGCACAGTGCCTTCCACCGCGCCCCCGTTGTAGAGCGTTCCATTCGCTGACCCGAGGTCCTGCAGGAAATATTCCTCACCTTCGCGACGCACTTCGGCATGCACCCGCGAAGCAAAGGGATCTGGAATGCAGAGATCGTTGCGGGCCGAACGGCCGAGCGTAATGCGCAGTCGTCCCAGTGGAAAACGGTCGGGAGCGCGGTCGGGATATTTGACGATTAGCTCTGACATTTTCGAGTTTGGAAACTTCTGCTTCGATCCTGAAACTTAAGTTGCGTCCTTGGAAGTGGCGACCCGTACCGCCACCGGTGGTCCTTCGCGAACCACGATTGTATCAGCAATCAAATCGTGAAGGCCGCGCCCGCGTTGGGAAAATCCTGCAGCCACGAAGCCCAACCCGAGTGTAAAAAACGAAAGGGGATAACCGACGAAGTGCCGCAGAAACGCGCGGCCGATTCCGATGTAGCTTCCATCCGAGCGCAGGATGCGCAGCCCGGTGGCCCACTTGCCCGCAGTGATGCCAGTCAATCCCGGCAACACTCCCAAATCCAGCGCCGCCACTAAAACCGCCAGGATGACGCCGATCGTCTCCGTGGAACTTCCCGCCGATCGCGCGCCTCCACCCAGTAGCCGGCTCACTAGCGTACTAAACGCAATGATGCCGATCACCAGAACGTAGTCGATCAAAATCGCCCCACATCGTAACGAAAACGGCGCGCGAAACCGCGCGAACCTTTGGGCCGGCGAACGTGGCTTTACGGGCACTCGCGGTGAAAGTGTTTCTACTGATGTTGCAGGCATGAATATTGGTAGTCGTTTACCCTAACAGAAAATGTAGCGTGGTTTCGCCCAGGCGCAACTTGTCGCCGCTGTCGAGCACGCGCGGTCGGCGGGGCGCGAGCCGGACGGAATCATTGATCACGGTACCATTGACGGAACCCAAATCTTCAACCAGAAAGGTTTCGCCTTCGCGCCAGATTCGCGCGTGACGGCGGGAAACTTTCGTTTCAGGATCGAAACGCGAGAGATCGATTTCCGGGAAAACATTTGAGTGCGGATCTGTTCGCCCGAGAAGATTGTTGTCCTTCTGCAGAACAAACGACGCGTCAAGCTCAGTCGTTCCAGCGACTACGAGTTTTGCAGTCGGCTGCGCCGCGCGCAGTATCGCGCTGGATCCCGCGCCGCTTAGTGGTTGGCGGGCGCCGCAATGCGCGCAGAAAATGTCGTCTGCGGCAATCCGGCCGCCGCAAAAACCGCAAAAGACGGTTTGGACCTGGACGGTTTCGCCACCCACCTGCCCGGATGGCACCCCATAACTGACCTGGCCTGTCGTGAGTCTTTCAAGGTGATTGGCGAGGGCATCGCGCAGTTCGCCCGCGGTCACAAACCGATCCTCGGGCTTATATTCAACTGAACGCATCAGGATCTGTTCCATCTCGCTCGAGATTGAAGGTGCGATTTGGCGCGGGCGTGGATTTTTCGTGAAGTCAAAAATCAAGAGTGGATTGTCTTGCGGATCAGATCCGGTCAGCAGGTGAAACATGGTCGCGCCCAGACTGTAAACATCCGAGCGCGGTTCAACTCGTCCGCCGAAAAGTTCCGGCGGTGCATAACCCATCGTGCCGACGGCCGTAACGCCCTTCTCTTCCTGTTTGACCCAACGCGCGATCCCGAAATCGATCACCATGATTCGACCGGTGTTGCCGTCGATCATTAGGTTGGCCGGCTTCAGATCGCGATAGATGATTGGCTTGGGCCGGCTATGTAGATAGTCCAGCACATCGGCGGTTTGCATGCCCCAATCGGCAACCGTCTTCTCGTCAAGACGTCCGCCCGGAGTCGCCCGCAATTTCGACGCGAGGTCGCCACCGGAGATGAAACGCATCACGAGGTAAAAACGGCCGAGCGGTTCGTCGTAAAAGTAATCGTAGATCGTGGGAATTGAAGGATGTTCAAGAGCGGTGAGCAGCAATGATTCGCGCTTGAAATCGCCGATCGCTTTTTCGTGCATCGTCGGATCGAGATGGGCCTCGACCATTTCCTTGACAGCGCGCGGCGCGTCTCCCAGATTTCGGTCCTTGGCCAAATAGACGGCGCCCATGCCTCCGCCACCGATGCGCCTCACGATCTCATAGCGCGCGTTTAGCACACTCCCGGGATCGAGTTGCTTAATCGCCGGTTGATGGCCGCCCGTGTTGCCCTTCTTAACCGTATGCTTTGGTTGGACCTTGACTTCGCCTGTCGAAGCGCCACCAAGGGAATCGGAACCAACGCTCCTCACAACTGCCCCGCTCTCATCTTCGGATTCTACTTCGGACACGCCTTCTTTCGGAGACACCGCTGCTGCCGCCGCCGCGACATCCGGGCCGGCTCTTTCAACGTCGTCTTTCGGCGTCGCTTTCGGAGCCACAGGGTGTTGCGTTCCGCATCTGCTGCAGAAACTTTCGCCCGCCACTACCGGCTTGCCACATTCGATACAGTCAGCCATTTATTCCTAATTGTCCCAGGACCAAATCATTAACTTACCAAAACTTACAATCGGTTTACTTGATGAGTTGGAAACGCAGAAACGTCTTGCCCACAATGATCTCATCGCCATCGTTGAGTGGCTGGCGCGTTCCTACCGCCAATCGCT
>JANLZV010000694.1:0-8096 GCA_031366425.1 Pyrinomonadaceae bacterium
GCAAACGGTCACTGTCACCGCCGAGGGCGATAAGCTGGAGTTCAAAAATGAAGCCGCCAGCGCGGCGGGATAATTTCGCCGGAACTGCCCGTGGTGAGCGGGCGGATCTGGTTATCGAGGACAATCTGATGGCCCAGTGGAATCCCTTGCACGACTTGATGTCGTTACAAAATCATATGAATCGTTTGTTTGAAGATGCCACGCAGCGGTGCACTACCGATCGAAACCCGCGCCGCCCGCATGGTTGGCAGGAAACTGAATCGAGTGACGAAGTGGAAAGCGCAGCTGGGGCCGATTGGTATCCGGCGGCGGACGTTTGCGAGGAGGACGGGCAATACCTTGTGGTCATTGATCTGCCGGGCATCGATCGTTCCACTTTGGATATCAGCATTGACGATCGCCAGCTGACGGTAAAAGGCGTGCGAGCCGGGAGTGGCGCGAATCAAATTCGCTGCGAACGTCCGAGCGGAAGTTTCTTGAAGACGTTTAGCGTGCCGGCGGCCGTCGCTCAAACGGAAATTAAGGCCGACTACAAAGATGGGGTTTTGCAGATCCGACTTCCCAAAGAAGCGAAGCCGAGCGCTCAACGCATCGAGATCAAAGTGTCTTAGCGCGAACGCGGTCGTGCGTCCCTTCGCGCGAAAGTTTAAAGAGTTCTAAATCGAGCCGATGAAGTAGTCGATGAAATAGAACGGGGACGGTAGCGACCTCGCATCAAGGCGAGTAGGCTGTATCAGGGTCGGGACAAGTTTCATTGAATTGAAGAGAAGGATTAGATGCCAAAAGATTTGTTTGGAAGAAATCGTCGGAGCGGGTTTGGGGATCCGAACGAGGACGATCGCAGCAATGAGATTCGCGTAACTGATCGACGGCGAATCTATGTCGATGACGTTGATGAAGCCATGGATGCCGGTGAGGCCGGCGCGGCTGAGGCGCCCAATCTGAAGCCCAGTTATGTTGAGGAACTTGAAGCGCGCGCACAGGCCGCGGAGCAAAAAACGTTGGAAGTGAACTCGCGCTTCGAGCAACTCCGTCACCAACTTCAAAAAGAAACGGATGAAACACGGCAACGCTTAAACAAGGCCGCCGACGAACGCGCGCGCCGTCAAAAAGCGGACTTCATCGCGGCCCTTGTGCCGGTCCTGGACAACCTGCAACGGGCGACCGATGCCGCTGACAATGGAAGTTCGCCGGAAGTTATTGCCGAGGGGATTCGTCAAACGGCGGCGAGTTTCGAAAAGGCCCTGGCCGCAGCTGGGGTTGAGCCGATCAATGCACTAGGGGAACAATTCGATCCCGAGTTGCACGAAGCAGTTGAAACAGTGGAGGTTGCTCCTGAAGACGAGGGCAAAGTTGTGGCCCAGTATGCTCAGGGTTATCGCATGGGCGAACGCCTCCTGCGCCCCGCGCGTGTTAAAGTTGGACGTCCAACCGCACGCGCAAATCAAGCAAACTAATGGTTCAGGTTACCGAAGACTAAATAGTTCAGATTACTGAAGACTAAAGGAGAAACAGTGGCTGCAAAAGATATTAAGTTTCGCGAAGACGCGCGCAAGGCGATGTTGCAGGGAGTCAACACGCTGGCGAATGCCGTGCGCGTCACCCTTGGTCCGAAAGGGCGCAACGTCGTCATCGGCAAGAGCTTCGGCGCTCCGGTGATCACGAAAGATGGTGTCACCGTCGCTAAGGAGATTGAGCTCAAAGATAAGTATGAAAACATGGGCGCGCAGATGGTCCGCGAAGTTGCCGTCAAGACCAATGACACTGCGGGCGATGGCACAACTACGGCCACTGTGCTGGCGCAGGCAATTTTTCGAGAGGGCGTCAAAAACGTCGCGGCTGGTGCGAACCCTATGTCGTTGCAGCGCGGCATTCAGTTAGCGACTGCCGCTGTGGTTGCGGAACTCGAACGCATCTCGCGAAAGGTAAAAAATAAAGAAGACCTGATGAACGTGGCCAGCGTTTCGGCCAACAACGATCGTGAGATTGGAAAACTGATCTCCGAAGCGATGGAAAAAGTTGGAAAAGATGGCGTGGTCACGGTCGAAGAAGCCAAGGGCTTGCAGACCGAACTGGAAATCGTCGAAGGAATGCAGTTTGACCGCGGTTATCTTTCACCCTACTTCGTCACCAATCAGGACCGCATGGAGTGTGTGCTCGATCAGCCATTGATCCTGTTACACGAAAAAAAGATTTCGGCCATGCGCGACTTGCTGCCGATCCTCGAACAGTCTGCCGGCAGCGGCCGTTCGTTGTTGATAGTTTCGGAAGATATCGAAGGCGACGCCCTCGCCACCCTCGTAGTCAACAAACTGCGCGGAACGATCAAAGTGTGCGCGGTGAAGGCTCCGGCATTTGGCGATCGCCGCAAAGCGATTCTCGACGACCTGGCAGTGCTGACAGGCGCGCGGGTGATCACCGAAGAACTCGGCGTCAAACTCGAGAACGTGGAAATTACAGACCTGGGAACTGCGAAGCGTGTGATCGTCGACAAAGACAGCACCACGCTCGTGGAAGGTGGCGGTGAGAGCAAAACGATCGCGGGCCGAGTGGGCACGATCAGAAAGCAGATTGAAGACACCACCTCGGATTACGATCGCGAGAAGCTGCAGGAGCGCCTGGCAAAACTTGCCGGCGGCGTGGCGGTAGTGAAAGTGGGCGCTGCTACTGAAATGGCAATGAAGGAAATCAAGATGCGCGTGGAAGATGCACTAAACGCGACCAAAGCCGCGGCCCAGGAAGGCACGGTGATTGGAGGCGGAGTCGCCTTGTTACGCGCCGCCCAGGTGTTGGATAAGCTGACGAGCGATGACCTTGATGTCCTCACCGGGATCAGAATCGTCAGGCGCGCCTTAGAAGAACCGCTCAGACGCATCGCTGAAAATGCCGGCCTCGACGGTGCTGTGATCGTTGGTCGGGTTGAGGAAATGAAAGGCAACAAGGGGTTCAATGCAGCCACTGGCGAATACGAGGACCTGGCCGCGGCTGGGATCATTGATCCAACCAAAGTGGTACGAACGGCGCTACAAAACGCTGCGTCAATCGCCGGGCTACTGTTGACCACGGACGCCGCGGTTACCGATGCGCCTGAACCGAAGAAGTCAGGCCCGTCAATGCCGGGAGGCGGCGGCGAAGACTACGATTATTAGCTGCAAGAGCGTGATCTTTTGCGGGTGGGGCTTTTTGCCCCGAACTCCCAGCCCGTTCGAGGTTGATAAAACTAACTGGCCGAATATTTGCAGTGGTTCGTTTCGAGAGAATCTTATTGCATCGAAACGCAACGGCGAATATGCTCACGACATCCAACCAATCGGCTTTGGTTGGATTGTCTGAGCGTTGACAAAAGGGTGGTTGGATGAAGTCTGGGCAATATGATTTCATCCAGGAAGTTTGAAGGGTTAAGACAATGGTTGATTTAGGATCATATAAAGACAAGTTTGGCGACACTGGTCAGCGCATTCTCGAACATGCGTTGAGCGAGTCGCGCCAGCGCGATCAAAATTTCGTAGCGGTGGAGCACATCCTGCAAGCGTTGATGCATGAAGAGCCGGATATGTTCAACTCCGCAATGCGTGAACTCTCGCTCGATCCGGTCACCGTTAAGATTGCGATTGATCAGCGCTTGGACACCACCGGCCAGCAGCACGTTGGCAAAGGTTTTCGTATTTCCCCCGACACGACCGACCTGTTTAAGCGGGCGATGGAACGAGCGCGCGCGCAGGGGCGCAAGACCATTGAAGCCACCGATATTTTTTCGGCGTTGACTAACGAGGACAGTCTTTTCCTCGAAGTGTTGCGCGGCATGGGCGCGAACCCTGAAGCCGTCACCGAAAACGTGCAGGCCCAGGTACAAAAACGCGAACGCGAAGAGGAACAGTATCGAAAGAAATTCGACTTGCCGCCTTACCTGAAACATTTTGGAGTTTCGCTAAATCGTCTCGCGCGGGCTGACAAGATTGCGCCGACCATTGGCCGTGAAAAAGAGATCCAGCAGATGGTGGAAATTCTCTGCCATCGCGAGCGGGCCAATTCTCCAATGCTGGTGGGCGAACCCGGCGTCGGCAAGACGGCGGTGGTCGAAGGACTGGCACGACTGATTGAGCTGGAGCCAGAAAAAGTTCCGGCACGTTTGCGCGGTTCGCATGTGGTCCAACTGCAAATGGGTGGGTTGGTGGCCGGCACAATGCTCCGTGGCATGTTTGAAGAACGCATCAAGGGGATCATCGACGAAGTAAAAGAGCGCGATAATCTGATCCTGTTTATCGACGAAGCGCACACCATCATTGGTGCCGGCGCCGCCCTCGGCACGTCGTCCGACGCGGCCAACATGTTCAAGTCTGCTTTGGCGCGTGGCGACATGCGGATCATTGGGGCCACTACGCTTTCCGAATATAAAGAGTCGATCGGCGAAGATGAGGCTCTGGCTCGTCGCTTCCGTCTGGTGAAAGTAGTTGAACCTTCGATCAGCGAAACCCGCGAGATTTTGCTCGGCATCCGTCCGCGTTTGGAAAAAAATTACTCGGTCAAGATTTCCGACGCGGCCATCAACATCGCCCTGGAAATGGCACCGAAGTACATCCGCAATTTGCACCTGCCGGATAAGGCGATCGGCTGGCTCGACACCGCTGCGGTAAAAGTGGAAATCAATGAACCGCAAACGATGGTAGTAAAACCTGAACACGTGATTGATGTGATCTCTCAGGAGTCGCGGATTCCGCGTGACATGATTTTCCGCGACACCAGCGATCGTTTCTCAATGACGGAAGCCATGCTGGGCCAGCGGGTGATTGGCCAAAAGGCCGCGATCAAGGCGGTGGCCCAACGGTTGCGATTGAACAAGGGGCCGCTTAAAGAGTCGCACTACAAACCTGACGGCGTCCTGTTGTTCCTGGGTCCCACCGGCGTCGGGAAAACTGAACTTGCGAAAGCCGTGGCTGAATTCATGTTTGGCGACGAAGAGAAGATGGTGCGTATTGACATGTCTGAGTACAGCGACGGCACCATCAGCATCGAGAAGTTGATCGGGATGCCGCGCGGTATTGTGGGATCGGAACGCGGTGGAATCCTAACTGAACAATTGCGCGAGAATCCCTACACCGTGCTGCTGTTGGATGAAGTTGAAAAAGCTTCGCCTTATTTAATGAACCTGTTTCTGCAGGCGTTTGATGAAGGTTGGCTGACCGATGGTCGCGGCAAGAAAGTTTATCTGTCTGATGCGATCGTGATCATGACTTCCAACCTCGGCTCCGACAGTTTCAAGAAATTTGAGAAGCCGCTGGGCTTCGGCACCAAGACCGCCGGTGACTTCCGCGTGGTCAACAAGGAAGTAATGAAGGCGGCGGAGACGCGATTCTCACCGGAGTTTCGTAATCGTATTGACGAGATCATCGTCTTTGCGCCATTAACGATGGATGAAGTGCGGCGGATCGCCGAGCTTTACCTGAGCCGGCTGCAACGCCAGATGCAGCGTCAGGGCAAAGAGGTACAGGTCAGCGACGAAGCGCTTAACCTGTTGACCGCCAAAGGCTATAACACTGCCTACGGAGCGCGTTTTCTGAAACGCCACATCGACGAAAAAGTGAAACTGCCGATCACGGCCCTCTGGAAAACCGCGACCAGCTTCGTCGTCGAAGTCGAAAATGGCGAAACCGTGGTGAAGGCGGTGGAAGGTACGAACTCGCAACTCAACTAAGTATCCGATGGCGAGTTCGCGAGCCGCTGGTTCGTGCTTGGTTATCGAAAGGTCTGACTTAAGGGCTTCAAGTTTTAATTTGGAGCCCTTTTCCAATGGCAAGCGCAAAGGCAACGCGCGATCCAACCGGCCCGGGCAACGCTGAAGGTCACCGGACACTTCCAAGAAGTCCTTTCGTATAAGCCGAAACTGGCTAAATGTTCAGTTCTGTGGCAATAGGTGGTTCTATGATTCGAATGTTTTCAACTGCCGTCAAAACCCTCGCGATGATTTTCCTGCTGGCCGGCTTCGTCCCCCTGAAGGCTGTTCCGCAAGAACGTCCGGTCCAGCCTCGGCCTCCCGAGAACGCGGCTAAGGCCGAGGAAATTTTAAAGCGCGGCATCGAAACCGTTGGAGGCGATGCTTATCTGAATGTGAAAACGGTTTTGGGCCGGGGATTTTATACCGGCTTTCTTGATGGCATTTCACAGGTGCCTGCCAGATTCGTTGACTACATCGTTTTTCCCGATCGCGAACGGACCGAATTTATCAGCAGCGGCATTCGCACCGTCCAGTCAAATTCCGGTAACACCGGTTGGTTTTACGACGGTGCCACCAAGAGCATTAACGACATGAAAGCGCCGCAGATCGAAGACTTCAAACGCGCGATGCGCACCAGCACGGAGAATTTACTGCATGGCTGGTGGCGCAAAGACGGCGCGACGCTGAGCTACATCGGCCGGCGCGAAGCCGGGCTGGCAAAGCGCAACGAAGTGGTGCGGCTGACTTATCCTGACGGATTCTGGATCGAGTATGAGCTTGGCGCGAAAGATGGCATGCCTGCCAAAATGATCTACAAGCGAATGCGCCAGAAGCCGGACTCCGAAGAGACTGAAGAGATCACCGAAGAAGATCGACTCGCCAAACCGATTACGATCGCCGGAGTGACCGCACCGTGGGTGGTGGACCACTACATCAACGGCGCGCAAACAAGCCGGATCAATTATGAGTCGATTGAATACAATCAAGCGATCTCTGATTCACTCTTCGTCAAACCGGCGAACGTGAAAAGTCTGAAGTAGTGCAAACGCAGGAGCGCAGGCGCCCTCGCCTGCAATGATTGCCGCAGGCACGAAGCACCTATCCATCCAAATGTTCCGCTCATTTCTTTTCTTACTGCTGGCCCTCTCCCTGCTACCCGGCGGCAGAGTCTCCGCGCAAGTACCATCAGATCAGGACGAAGTAATTCGTGTCGAAACCGATCTCACGAATCTGTTTTTTACTACCAGCAGTAAACAGAAGTCGTTCATCACTACGCTCCGTGAGGACGACCTGCGGATTAGCGAAGACGGAGTGGCCCAAAAGATCGTCACGTTTCAGCGCGAAACCGATCGCCCGCTTTCAATCGCCTTCCTGATTGATGTCAGCGCTTCTGAAGAGCGCACGCTGCCCCAGGAAAAGGCGGCGGTCCGGGCGTTCATCGAAGCGATCATTCGATCCAACAGAGATGAGGCGGCGATCATTCCTTTCACTGGTTCCGCGTTTCTCGAACAGGGTTTGACTCGCGATGTGTTGAGCATCTATCGAGCGCTCGAACGAGTTGACGTAGCCATGCCGGCGTATCTCGGGTCGGGTAAGCCAATTAGCGGAATCGCGTCATCGCCCGGAATGAAACGCCCGCCGCGCGAAGGTTCAACCGCAATTTGGGAAGCAGTGGCCCTCGCGGCCCGCGAGATCCTTGCCGTCAGTCCGGGTCAGCGACGCCGCGCTATTATTCTGCTTACTGACGGACAAGACACCTCCAGTCGGTTGCTGCGCAGCGAGGCTATTGAACACGCTCTCGCGGCGGAGACGGTCATTTATTCGATTGGCATCGGTGACAGCAAGTATGAGGGGATCGATCACGACGCGGTGCGAGCAGTTGCGGAAGGCACCGGTGGGCGGGCGTTTTTTCCGAAACGTGAGACTGATTTGAAAGCAGTGTTTACTGAGATTGAGCAGGAACTGCGTTCGCAGTATCTGATCGCGTATTCGTCCAGTAACAAAGCTCGCGACGGCGCGTATCGCCAGATGCGCCTTGAGGTAGTCAACCCTGCGTTGCAAAAAGAAAAGTTAAGCCTGCGTTACCGCCCCGGGTACTACGCGAAGCGGCAGTAGCAACCGCTAGCTATCTGTATAAGCTGTCTCTTGACACATCGCCTGACAGCTTATAGCGTGAGCGAGTGATTCGTTCTTTCCGTGGAAAAGATGCTCAGGGTTTATTCGAGGGCCAGAGTTCGCGGGGGCTTCAGCCAATAGCGAGAGTCGCGCAACGAAAGCTCATGCAGTTACACGCTGCCAATCTCCTGCGTGATTTGGCCGTCTTTCCAGGCAATCACCTTGAGTCTTTGAAGCGCGATCGGAAGGGTCAGCACAGCATCCGCAT
>JANLZV010000697.1:0-13564 GCA_031366425.1 Pyrinomonadaceae bacterium
ATGGACAGGATTTCGATAATGCATAGAGGACACGTCACCAATTCCGTTAATCCCGTGAATCCTGTCCAGCTTCCTAAACCGCCAGCAGGAGGTTGCTGCTGAACTGTTCCTCCTCGTCCAGCCAGGTGCGCGCGCGGCGAAATCCGGTCTCGCCGGCTAACTTCGCTATGTCGTCCAAATCATACTTGTGAGAATTTTCGGTATGAATTTGTTCACCCTGGCCGAAATGGACTTCGACATCGAGTTGACTGATCCGCACTGTCTGTTCGCGCAGGCTTTCGATATAGATCTCGACGCGGCCCATCTCCGCGTTATAAAACGCGTGGTGTTGAAACTGATGAAGATCGAAATCGCCGCCGAGCTCTCGATTAATGCGGGCCAGCACGTTTAAGTTAAACGCCGCAGTAACGCCAAGCGCATCGTTGTAGGCAGCTTCCAGCACCTGCTTTTCCTTTTTCAGGTCAGCACCCAACAACAGCGCGTCGCCCTCACGCAAAACTTCGCGCAACGCGCGGAGAAACTTTAGCGCCTCGCCCGGATCAAAGTTGCTGATGTTCGAGCCCAGGAAGAGCGCCAGCGTGCGTCCCCTGGTCGTCTTACTTAGTTCGGCGAGCCCGGCAAAATAGTCTGCGGCGTATGCTTCGATCTTCAAACGCGGATACGACTGCAGCAGGATTCGTGAACTGCTATCCAACGCGGTGGCGGAAATGTCTACCGGAACGAACAGCAGCTTGCTTTGTTTTCTCAACAGCGCCTCGATGATCAGTCGGGTTTTGGAAGCGCTGCCGCTGCCCATTTCCAGCAACGTCAGTTCGCCAGCGACTTCGGCCACGATCTCATCGGCATAACGCGTCAGAATGTCGTTTTCCGCGCGGGTAAGGTAATACTCGGGCAGCAGGCAGATGGCTTCAAAAAGTTGCGAGCCGAGTTCGTCGTAGAAATACTTGGGCAGAAACCGCTTGGGTTTGGTGGCGAGGCCGCGCCGCACGTCTTCGGCGAGTCCGGCGCGGGGATCGCGCTTGACGAGATTGCGGATAGAAAACTTGTCTTCAGTTATTGGTGCCGGCTCGATCCCTGACATGTCGCTCCCCCTCGCAGTAACGCCCGCACAAACTTCGGCAGTTCATCGTCATTCCCTTAATTGGTTCACGGTATCATACGCCTTCAAGCTCGATTGGCAACTTATCGTCGGCCCGCGCCAGACGGGAAAATCGGCAAGCTTGACCGTCAGTAGATTGCTCGGGCAAGATCAAAATCTATGCTGTATCAGAAATCCCCCATGAGTTTCCTTCCCCGCATCCAGTCTGCGCGCGCCAGGTTTTTTGTTCTCACCGTTTTGCTGATTCTCCCTGGCTTCGTGGCGCGGGCTTCAGCGCAAAGTTACCAGCGCGAAATAGCGATTACGGAATCTGTCTCCTTGACGGTGAAGAGTCGCAACGGTCGCGTTAGTGTCGTATCCACTGAGGAACAGAAGAAGGTAACCATCGCGGCAACTTCGGGAGGCGCGGCGGTAGGACCGGCTGACGTGCAAGCGGAAGTAAAAGGCAACCATGTGAGCATCGAGGTCAGGACTCGCGGCGAGCAGGACCGCATTGATCTGATCGTCCGAGTGCCCGAGCGTTCGAAAGTGAAAGTAGACGGCGAAGCCGGCGCGGTCGACATCGTGGGAAACTTCGCTTCAGCAGAGGTCGCCACGAACACTGGCACTATTCATGCCGACGTGCCGCTCGAAGCGCTCAAGTTTGATTTTCTTTGGACCGCCAGCCGGCCGCGTTTCTTGAGTGACGTCGAGCTTCCCAAAGTGAAAGAGAAGCGCGGCGGTGCGTTCACCATCTCTGGAAAACTAGGCGAGAAGAAAGCGAAAAAAGAAGAGCGGGTGCAACTCGATTTTCTGACCCAGCGCGGCGTGGTCCTGCTTAACGTAGATCCGGCGATGGTGCCGAGTGATCTCCGCGAACGCCCTTTGACGGAAGCCGCGCGCGCAATCGTTCGCAGCGGCGATCGTCAGTTGATCGAAGCCATCCGGAAAGTGTCGCCGAAACTTTTTGGCGACTACGCGCAGACGCTACCGCAGCGCGGCAAGGAACCAACCCTGGTGAGAGCGTTGCCGCCGGGCAAATTTGTCAGTCAGCCAGCCGCGCAGCTGATGCGGCTAAACGCGAGCGTCACCGACCGCAACGGTCGCGCCATTGGAGGTTTGAAGGAGTCAGATTTTTCAGTTTACGAAAACGGCGAAGAGCGAAATGTGGCAAATGTAGTTTCCACCAGCGAACCTTTTAATCTCGTGCTACTGCTGGACGTCTCGGGCAGCGTGGAGGAGCGAATTGATTTTATTCGGAAGGCGGCGCGCGATTTTTTGAAAACCGCGAGCCCGCAGGATCGGATTGCGATTATCAGTTTTCGCGATGACATTCAGGTCATCTCAGACTTCAGCGCCGACCGCCAAATGCTTTCGCAAAAGCTGGAAGATATAGATGCAGGAGGAGCGACCGCGCTTTGGGATTCGCTCGGATACGTTTTGTCAGACACAGTGAAGCAACTGCGCGGCGAACGGACGGCAGTGGTAATTCTTTCCGATGGTGACGACAACAAGTCGTTTGTGCCCTTCGCGGCGATCTTGGCAGCGACGATTGAATCGGGCGCACTGATTTATCCGCTCTACGTGCCCTCGGGTTTGATCCCAGAGTCCAGCGTCCCGAAACCCGAGTTGACTATCGACCCGCTGCGTTCGCGTTACTTGACGTTGACGACGCGCGCTGACGAAGAGGGGCGAAAGCTCGCGGCGGTTTCTGGAGGTGTCTATTACCCGATTCGTCACCTAAACGAATTGCAGCGCGCGTATGACGATGTGGTGGTCCAACTCCGCACGGCTTACACGATCACTTACGCTTCCAATTCCACTCCAGCAAGTAACCCGCGGGTGCGCGTGCGGACCAATCGCGAAGGGGCTTCGGTGCGTTTGAGCCCGGTGGTGGGCCTGGACCACCCTTAGCGAACGCGGTTTCGAGAGATCGGCAAGCTCAGACGGGAACAGTCAGCATGCGTGCAGCTGTTACTCGTAGTCCCGCCTGCGGCGGCTACAGGTTTACTTTTCAAAGTTCATACTTCATCCTTAACACTCCAATGTCTCAACCACTTTTCGCATCGCTCTTCGATGAAACTGAGCGGCGCCCGCTGACCGTCAGCGAGCTGACCGAGTCGGTGCGCAAGGCTATTGAGGCGCGCTTCTCGACTGTTTGGGTCGAGGGTGAAATTTCAAATTTCAAGGCGCATTCATCAGGCCACTGGTATTTCACGATTAAAGACGAGGGTGCGCAGCTTCGAGCCAAGTGTTTCCGCTCGGCGAACAGTCGGATTCGTTTTCGACCGAAGGACGGGCTGAAGGTCCGCGCTCGCGGCCGGCTTTCTGTTTACGAAGCTCGCGGAGAATATGAACTAGTTGTCGAATCGTTGGATCCGGTTGGGGCGGGGGCGTTGCAGATTGCGTTTGAGCAACTGCGCGATCGCCTTCAGAGCGAAGGCCTTTTTGCGGAAAGTTTGAAACGACCGTTGCCGGTTTTTCCAGGACGAGTGGGCATAGTGACTTCGCCGACGGGCGCGGCCATTCGAGACATTCTTAATGTAATCTCGCGGCGCACGCGCACAGTTCATGTGCTATTTTCGCCAGCTCGTGTGCAGGGCGAAGGCGCAGGGCGCGACATCGCGCGAGCGATCAAGTTGCTGAACGAACACCACGCCAGCGCGCTGCGTCGCGGTCAGACCGCAGATCTGGTTGACGTGCTGATCGTAGGACGCGGCGGCGGTTCAACAGAAGACCTCTGGGCTTTTAACGAAGAAGAAGTGGCGCGCGCGATTCGAGCCTCGTCGATTCCAGTCATCTCCGCGGTGGGCCATGAAACGGATTTCACGATCGCTGACTTTGTAGCTGATAAGCGTGCCGCTACGCCTTCCGCCGCCGCGGAGCTCGTGGCTGCGAGAGAAGATCAACTTTGCGCGCAACTGTCTCAGGCTGGCCAGCAACTCTCGCGCTTAATGCGCTACAAGATCGTCGACGCGCGCACGCGCGTGCAGGAACATGCACTGTCGCAGGCGTTTGATGAAGTTCGTGGGCGGCTCCGCGATGCCGGCACCACGACTAATGCGTTGCATCACCAGCTGCAAATTCAAATGGCCCAGACCTTGCGCGGCGCACAGATGCGTGCCGATGTACTCGGGAGCACTCTGGCTCCAGCGCAGCTTCGCGCGCGTTTAAGTGAAGCCCGGGCGCGCTTCGAATCCGCGCACAGCGCCTGCAATCTGCTGATCGCGCGAGAGATGGACCAGGCGGAGAAGCGTTTGGGACTGGCAGCTGCTTCGCTCGATGCTCTTTCGCCGTTGGCGGTGCTTCACCGCGGTTACGCAATTGCACAGCAGGCAGACGGCACGCTGTTGCGTGATTCCAAAAGCGTTTCCGTGGGAGACGCGGTGAAAGTAAAGTTGGCCAGGGGTAACTTCAACGCCCGGGTGAGTGCGACCGACCCAGAAGACTAAGCCGGCAGGAAACGAAAGTGTTTGAGGCATAGGTATGAAAAACAACGACGAGCAACCGAAAAGTTTTGAAGCGTCGCTCGAAGCTTTAGAGCAAATCGTCCAGGATTTGGAGCAAGGCGATTTGCCGCTCGAGAAAAGTTTGGAATTATTCGAACACGGCATTCGCTTGTCGCGCGAATGCCAGGAACGACTGAGCCAGGCTGAGCGCCGAATCGAGGTGTTGCTGCGCGATAATCAGGGCCGCGTCACGGTGTCTGGGTTTGAAGCTGCGGCCGTCTCCGAAGATTAGATCATGGAACGCCGAAGCCCGACCGTCGGGGATCTGCTTCGGTTCAATTAATGACGACGCCTTCAGAATCAATCCACTCTGAGATCGCTGATTTGGAGTTGCGGGAATTCCTGATCGAAACGCGAAGCTGCGTGGACGCCGCGCTTGATCGCTTACTTCCAGCGGAGTCGGTAGCGCCTTTTAAACTTCACGCGGCGATCCGTTGGAGCGTGTTTGCGGGCGGCAAGCGCTTTCGCCCGCTACTACTTTTAGCGGTGGGCCGGACGTTCGCCGCGGACAACGATCAACTGCTTCCCGCCGCATGCGCCCTGGAGTTGATTCACGCCTACTCCTTAATTCATGACGATCTACCATCGATGGACGACGACGATCTGAGACGCGGGCGGGCCACTTGTCATGTTCAATTCGACGAAGCGACGGCGATCCTCGCTGGCGATGCCTTGCAAAGCCTGGCATTCGAGATAGTTTCCGCCGATGAACAGCTCAGCGCTGATAAACGTGTCCGGCTAATTTCGGAAATCGCGCGTGCATCAGGTACGCCCCACGGGATGGTGGCGGGACAAGCGCGCGATCTTGAAGCGGAATCACGCGAGGTTGGAGCTGGTGAAGTCGAGCAGATCCACCGGCTAAAAACCGGTGCGTTAATCATTGCCGCGGCGCGCTGCGGTGCGATCATCGCCGACGCGCCAGAGACGGAACTTAATCTGATCACAGATTACGCGGCCCAGCTCGGTTTGCTGTTTCAAATCACCGACGACCTGCTCGATATCACCGCGACTGCCGAAGCCATCGGCAAGACGCCCGGTAAAGACGTGCGTTCAGAAAAAGCCACCTACCCTCAACTCCATGGAATCGATGCCGCGCGCGAGCAGGCGTTCCGGGTTCATAGCGAGGCTCGCGCAACGCTCCAACACATCGGACGCCCTACCGCGCTTCTCGCCGCGATCGCCGACTACATCCTGCATCGCACGACATAGTCGAAGGCACGCGCGCTATACCATCATTCCTCCTGCGTTAGGTCCTGATGAAAAGGTTGAGCCCGTAGCGGCGAGCTCCCAATTTCACAACTCTTATTAACAGGCGGTGATTTTTTGCAACCTACGAGTTGAGATCCGGCGTGACTACTTCCTCTCGATTATTGCTTCGTGATTTCTTTCTCAGAATCGCTGCCGAGACCAGGGTAATGATCAAGCCAACGGGAAAGGGCTCAATGAAAGCCATAGCGCCGTTGATCAGAGGATTGTCGAGCATCGCCTTCATGTTCTTCGACTCCTGCAGTGTCGCCTCGATCGCTTGCTGGCTCGCGCCGGCGGCCCTCGCTTCCTCGACCATGAAGGCGGTGTATTTCTCAGCGAAATCTGGCAAGAAGTTAAAGTAGATGATCTCCCAGGCAATGACGTAGCAGATGCATGAGATGAGCGTGATGAGAATGCCAACGGCAAACGCTCTGCCGAAAGTGATCTGACCGTTGCCAACGTTTTCGCGATACGAACGAATGCCGTAGGGTACTAATAGCAGGGAAACGACGATACCCGTGTACCCTACAATCAGACCCTTATCAAAACCGATCTGATGCATAAACGGCACCGTCGCGGACATCAGCAACGCAGCCACTGCGCCGGAAATCAGTCCAAAAGTCAAAACAGTTTTCTTCATGAGAGAGATTCTCCTAACTGGAAACATTTTGACGAACGGGCGTGAGAGTATCCTTGCTGGGCGAGTTTGTCGTCATACTTTCGGATGATTTCACAGCGCGAGCTGGAAAACAGTACTTTAGTTTATGTCCCTAGCGGCTTCGGGTGTTGTTCCGTCTGGTTTAACTACGGTATTAATCCGAGTTCCTTACCGATTTGCACGGCCTGGGTTCGTCTCTTGGCGCTGAGTTTGTCGAATAATCTGCTGGAGTGGGTTTTCACCGTGCTTTCGCTGACGAAGAGCCTATCGGCAATTTCGCGGTTGCTCAGGCCCCCGGCGATCAATTCGAGTATTTCCAGCTCACGGCGAGTGATAGAAAGCGCACGCAGCCTTTCCTCGTCCCGAGTAAACGTCGTCGGAGCAGGTACGAGAACTTCCTGCAAGACAATTATTTCTTTCTTCCTGGTTAGTTTCAGCCCCAGCCAGCCGCCGAGAAGCGCAAAGAGCAGAGCAATCAAGGCTCCGTAAATCTCCACTGAATGCTCCACCACCAAAAATCGATATTCAATCAGTCGCAGCGCCAGAATCAGCACCCCACCACAGGTGCCGTATATAAGACCGTAGATAATTTGCTGCTTCTTCATATCTGGAGGTAGGTTGCTGCCTGGTTGAATGTTACCTGACAACTCGGGCCTCACCAACGGCCACGTCGCCCGCGGAACCGACCTGCGACTTTGCTCGTAATCGAGTACGGTGCAGCAGTGATGGGAGGAATCGCTTGGGGCACGCGCCCAACCCTTTATAGCGTGGCAGCATCTCTATTTAGCTCGTTGATATGGTGGAAAAATTTACTAATTTGGCTTCTATTTGTCTCAGGTGAAGTTTGACACTCCAGAAAATCGTGTGCTACCCTTCGGGCGGTCTTTGGGCCTCGTTTTCGGAAGTATTATGGGAAATCCACGCTTTCTGAGACCCGTTTAGCCTCGCCAAAGATGCATGAGCTGCGTCGGGCAAGTTCCAAAGGAAATCAACCTGAATATACGTAATCATACCCGCGAAGAAAATCGACGATCAATGAACACCAGCCAATTTGTAACATTGGTGCGAGTCGCACTGTTCAGCCTGCTCGCAGTTCCTGCTTTCAGTGTTTATGGACAGATCCCGGCAGGTTCGTCCGCTCGTGATATTCCCACGGCTGTTCAGCGTTCAGACGAGCAGGTAACGAAAGTTATTGCGACCGCTGAAGATAATTTCCGCAAGGGCAAACTGAATCTCGAAGACCAGAAGCGCGATCAGGCACGAGCTGATTTCGACAAGGCGGTGGACTCGATTCTCGAGTCTGGATTGGATGTGAGAGCCAGCCAAAGATTACAAGGTTTCTACCTCGAGTTGGTGGAACGAATTTATCGCGAGGAAGTCCCGCTTTCGCGCGGACCATTGCCGGCAAGTGTGGCAGATCTGGTGGCGCAAAATTCAAGCCCCGAAACGCCGCAAAAAGTCGACCCACCGCAGATTGGTTTTCGCGAGCAAAAATTCGAAGCTTCGCCTTTGGACGACCTCAGCAAGTTAGTGCTGACTCCCGAAGAGCAGAATGTGTCGGCTGACGACGTCAACGCTCTCGAACAAGCGAAGCAGAATGTTAACTTCGGCTTCACGATCAATCCGCTTATTCAGCAATACATTAATTACTACCAGGGTCGTGGCCGTTCAACGATGGAATCCGGCCTGCGCAAGTCTGGCCGTTACATGAAACTGGCGCGGCAGATCTTCAAAGAAGAGGGAGTGCCTGTCGACATCACCTGGCTGGCCCAGGTTGAAAGTGCGTGGCAGCCAAAGGCCATGTCATGGGCGGCGGCTTCGGGTTTGTGGCAGTTTATTCCCGGCACCGGACGGCAGTTTGGTTTGAAGCAGACTGCATGGATCGATGAGCGCAACAGCTTTGAACAGTCAACGCGCGCCTCGGCTCGTTATCTGAAAGCGCTGGCCGCCCACTTTCGAGGCGACTGGGAATTGGCAATGGGTGCTTACAACACCGGACAGGGCAATATCGACCGGGGAATTTCGCGTGCCGGCACGGCGAACTTCTGGGCCATCTACCCTTTCATCGCGCAGGAAACTCGCAACTACGTACCCAACATCCTGGCCACGATCCTGATTGCCAAGAATCCTGAAAAGTATGGGTTCAAGGGTATTCGTCCCGAAGCGCCGTTAGCTTACGACGTAGTTCAGGTTTCGAATGCAACCAGCCTCCAGTTGGTCGCGGAGTCTACTGACGCCAGCGTTGATCAGATTCGGAGTTTGAATCCTGAGCTGCGGCGCGATGTAACCCCTCGCGGCGAGGCTTACAATGTGCGCGTCCCCGGCGGCAAGGGCAAACAGTTTTACGCGATCTTGAAAAGGATTCCTGCTGAACGCCGCGACTCCGCTCGCGTGATTTCGATTACGCCCGGCGAAGACCCGCAAAGCGTTGCGAATCGCGCCGGTGTCAGCCTCGCTCAACTGCAGGCGATGAACAGTGGTGTCGATCTCAAGGCGACCAGCAAGCTGGTGGTTCCTAACAGTGGAGTGCGACTGGCGAGTTGGCGTCGGGCCAACAAACCCGGCACGCCGGAGCCCGCCGGCGCGGCGTTGACCAAGATGCGCGCGCGCAAGGGCGATACGATCGCCAGAATTGCGGCTTCGCGTAATTTGGACGCAAACGAAGTAGCCCGGTTAAATGGAGTTACACCGGAAGTCGAACTTCGTGCCGGCCAGGAAATCAAGTTGCCCACGACGGCAGCTGCTCCTTCGCGCCGAAAATAAGAGTTGAGTTTGAAACTGTAACGCGTCCGCCTCTTTGCTCATAGCAAACGAGGAATATCTCATGAGCGCGCTTTCGATTAGATCGATAAGCGCGCTCATTTTGTTTTTGTCACCCTGTTTAGTTCTTAGTTCTTCCATCACTTTTCGCTGAGGGCTCCTCTCATGCTCTTTCGCACGCTGTCTGCCGCTGTGTACGGCATCAACGCCGACCTGGTTGATATCGAGGTAGATTTGACGCCGGTGCGCGGCGAAGCGGAATCGCCTTTGTCAGTGACAATTGTGGGCCTGCCTGACGCGGCAGTGCGCGAGTCGCGCGAACGCATCCGCGCGGCGATCACTAACTGCGGCTTCTTCTTTCCCTTTCAACGCATCACCATCAACCTGGCGCCGGCAGACGTGCGCAAGGAGGGCGCTAGCTTCGATCTGCCCATCGCTCTGGGGATTCTTGGAGCTAACGGCGATCTGGCCGAGGAGAACAGTCTGATTCATGTGCTTTGTGTCGGCGAGCTTTCACTTGATGGCCGAGTCCGCCCGATCAAAGGCGCGCTGCCGATAGCGATCCTGGCCCGCGAGGCCGGCATTAAGCACGTCATCCTGCCAGATGAAAACGCGAAAGAAGCAGCGGTAGTCTCAGGGGTAAATGTTTACCCGGTGGCCAATCTTGGCGGTGCCGTTGAACTCGTGGCCGCCTTGCGTTCCGAGACCCCACCCGAACCTCTCAAGATTGACCCGACCGAGATCCTGGTGCGGTCGGATCATTATGCAGTGGACTTTCGTGAAGTGCGGGGACAGCTTTCCGTAAAGCGGGCCCTCGAGGTGGCCAGCGCCGGGTCGCACAATATTCTTTTGATTGGACCACCGGGTTCAGGCAAGACGATGTTGGCGAAGCGGCTGCCCACAATTTTGCCCCCGCTGGAATTCGAAGCGGCGCTCGAACTGACCAAGATCCATTCCGTTGCCGGCCTCACCGGTCGCGCCGGGTTGGTGACGGAGCGTCCGTTTCGTTCTCCGCATCACACGATCAGCGATGCCGGCTTGATCGGCGGCGGCGCGGTTCCCCGACCTGGGGAAGTTTCGTTAGCTCACAAGGGCGTACTATTTCTGGATGAGCTGCCTGAATTTGATCGGAGCGTTCTCGAAGTGTTACGTCAACCGCTCGAAGATCAAAAGGTGACGATCAGTCGCGCTGCGATGTCGTTAACGTTTCCCGCTTCGTTCATGTTGGCCGCTGCGATGAACCCGTGTCCTTGTGGTTTTTGGAACGACCCGACGCGCGAGTGTCGCTGTACACCTCTTCAGATTCAACGTTACGTCGGCCGTATTTCCGGTCCGCTACTGGATCGCATCGACATTCACATTGATGTACCGGCGGTTAAATTTCGGGATCTGACAGGCGAGACGCCACCTGACACCGACGATTCGGCTTCGATACGCAAACGGGTGATCGCAGCCAGGGATCACCAGCGTAGCCGATTGGCTGGCCAGCAGATTTTTTCGAACGCTGAAATGACCCCGCGAATGATTCGGCAGCATTGCCGGATCGATTCCGAGAGTGAGCAAATGCTCGAGCGCGCGATGACCCGGCTGGGCTTGTCAGCACGCGCGTATGACCGTATCTTAAAGGTCAGCCGCACAATAGCCGACCTGGAGGGGTCCGTGGAAATTCGCTCTGCTCATGTAGCTGAAGCGGTGGGTTATCGTTCACTCGATCGCACGTATTGGGTCTGAGGCTGCGGGTCTAAATGTTGATGTGGCTGGGGAAATTCAAGTCTTTTGGGTCGAGCAAGGCAACGAGGCGTTCGAAGCGCCGCATCACACACCCGCGAAACAGGCCGGCTGGTAACTCGCAAACCCCAGATGCCGAGTAGAGCAGTCATCCTACTTTGAAACAGCGGACGCGTGATGCTCGTGGCCAAGAAGGCTGACAACGAAAGTTTTCGTTGCTTGCTCAAAAACGAACACGTGACCGCAGCCGAAACCGAGACTCAGCAGGAAACTGATTACGCGCTGGCTCAGAAAGCGGCTCAAGGCGACATGGCAGCCTTCGAGCAACTTTATCAGCGGCATAATCGTCGAGTTTATTCTCTTTGTTTGAGGATGACTGGCAATGTCTCGGAGGCCGAAGACCTCGCACAAGAAGTTTTCATTCAGCTCTTTCGAAAAATTGGTAGCTTTCGTGGTGAGTCGGCTTTCACTACCTGGTTGCACCGGTTGACCGTTAACCAGGTTTTGATGCATTTTCGCAAGCGCGGCGTCAAGATGGAGCAGACGACCGACGATGGTGAAACTCCGATTCAGATAGTCAAAGGGACGGAGAATCCCAACGCGATGCCGGTCGTTGACCGCATAGCGCTAGATAAGGCCATCGCTCAATTGCCTCCCGGCTACAAGATGGTTTTCACCCTTCACGACATTGAAGGACACGAACACGAAGAAATTGCGAGAATGCTGGGCTGCTCGGTTGGGACTTCCAAGTCGCAACTGCACAAAGCCCGGATGAAATTGCGCGGACTTTTGAGGCAACAGAACGCAAAGGACTAGCTTCAAACACATGGCTTGCAGGTCTGGTTTCCCCTTGATTCGAATACCAATTGCCAATTCCGCTGAGCGGCGGATGAGGGTGCAGACTGATTAGCGTTAAGAGCCAGCGCGATTAGATTGCGGCTCTGAGATCGGCATTAAGGTTAGAGGTTTTTTACGATGAATTGCGAAAAGTGTCAGGACTTAATTAGTGACTTCCTTGAAGGCGCCCTCAGCTTTGAAGATCAGGCGTCGCTGAATTCGCACCTGGAAGAGTGTTTGGGCTGCGCCGATGTGCGCAACGATCTTGACTCGATCGTGAGCTTTTGCCGGGCAAACCCCAGCGAGTATAGTGCGCCCCCAAACGAAAAAGCGTTATGGCTACGAATTCAAAATGTGATCGAGGCAGGCGGCCGTTCCGTGGTATCACTACCGGCTCCGAAGCGCTCATGGTCCAATTGGATTGGCCGCAGTTGGGAGCTTTCCTTCCCACAGTTGGCTGCGTCGGCCGCGGCGATAGTTTTGGTAGTCGCACTCTCGACTGTAGTTGGACTGCGTCGCTGGCAGAGTGGCGACGCGCGTTTTAATGCGCCCACTGGAGAGGCCAGCTTGAGTGCTGCGTCTGCCAACGTGCGCGACCGCGTGTCGCAACAGCAGCAACTGATCTCTTATTGGAACCAGCGTGTCGAATTTAACAAGGCCCGTTGGAATCCGCAGATGCGCGAGACCTTCGATCGCAACCTGAAAGTGATCGACCAGGCCGTCAACGAATCGTTTGAGGCCCTAACTCAAAATCCTCATGATGAGGTGTCTGAGGAAATGTTGAATGCGGCGCTCAGCGAAAAACTTTCATTGCTGAAGGAATTTGCAGCGCTCTAACATCTCGGCGAACTAATCCGCTAGGAACTGCAGGTAATTTTGTTGTTGAAAAGCCCCACGTTAATTAATAATCGATTGAGTCTCGCGCGATCTAAAAATTCGCGTGCCGGTCGTTATTCAAAGTTTGTCTTGATGTCCCTTCTGTTGTGGGGCGCGCTCAGCGCTAGTCCGATTCAGGCCCAGCAGAATCTTTCTAAGCGATACCCTGCCGGAAAAAATGTTCGCATCGTACTTAAAAATATCTTCGGCACCATCACCGTGGAGTCC
This sequence comes from Pyrinomonadaceae bacterium, assembly GCA_031366425.1. GTDB lineage: Bacteria > Acidobacteriota > Blastocatellia > Pyrinomonadales > Pyrinomonadaceae > PSRF01. Next base: position 12,923 of record JANLZV010000697.1, read on the forward strand.
TGGAATCGTGACGAGATCAAGCTCACGATCACGCGCGAATCTTCCAAGACCAACGTGTCGCCACGGCATACGGACGCTGGTCTCTCAATCGATGTAATGGCGGACAACCCCGGTCGCAGCGACGTCGGCGACGTTAACTTCAAACTTCAAGTGCCGGTCAATTCTTCAGTGGACTTGGAAACCAAACGAGGTCAGATTAGCGTCACGAATATTCGTGGTGACCTGGTCCGCGCCCACGTCTCACTCGAAGGAGATATTGAACTCATCGGCATTAGCGCGGCGCAGGTGTTCGCGCAAAACACGACTGGAAACATTCACTTCGACGGCGAATTTACGCCGAAGGGTTACTATCAATTTCAGTCTGGCAAAGGGAGTATTACGATTCGGATTCCGGCTGACTCAGCGTTTCATTTGACGGCCTCGGCTCCCACCAAGCAGATCACTCTCGGCCAGTTTTGGAACGACAAATTTCGAAACCTTGGCGGCGGGCGCAAATTCGAGGGCGAAGTAATTGACGGGCGCTCGCGCGTAAACGTCACAAACTTCCAGGGCAGCATTACCTTCCTGCGTCGTTAAGATTCCATTCAACATCAAACGCATATTACGGACGTCTCCTTCGCTTGATTGGGACGTCCGTTTTCG
>JANLZV010000006.1:0-1586 GCA_031366425.1 Pyrinomonadaceae bacterium
GCAAACGCCGCGTGGCAGCAGCAGTAATCAAACTCGATTCCCTGGCCGATGCGATTTGGACCCGAGCCCAGAATCATAATCTTGCGCCGATCGCTGGGAGTCGCTTCGCTTTCGGATTCATAGGTCGAGTAGAGATACGGCGTGAACGATTCAAACTCCGCACCGCAAGTGTCCACGCGTTTATAGACCGGCACCACGCCCTGGCTCTTGCGATAAGCACGAACTTCGTCTTCTGATCTGCCCGTCAAGTAAGCCAACCGACGATCCGACAAACCGACCTCCTTAAACTGCCGCAACAATTCCGGGCCGACTTCTTCCAGCTTGCGCCCTTCGATTCCCTTCTGGATTTCCATCACCTGCTGTAGCTGATCCAGAAACCAGGGATCCACGCGGGAGAGCCGATGAATTTCGGCGATGGACCAACGTTGTTGGAGGGCGTAGGTAATGTAAGAGAAACGTTGCGAGTTTGGCCGCGCAAGTTTGCGTTGCAACTCATCGTCGGAAACGTCTTCGAGGCGAAGCGGCTTCGAGGCTTCAAGCGAACGTAATCCTTTGAACAACGCCTCTTTGAAAGTACGGCCAATGGCCATCACTTCTCCCACCGACTTCATTTGCGTGCCCAACACGTCTTCAGCTCCGCGAAACTTTTCGAAGTCCCACTTAGGAATCTTAGCGACCACGTAATCGATCGTGGGTTCAAACGACGCCGGCGTTTTTTGCGTGATGTCGTTGGGAATTTCGTCGAGCCGGTAACCGACGGCAAGCTTCGCGGCGATTTTCGCGATGGGAAAGCCGGTCGCTTTAGAAGCCAACGCTGACGAACGGGACACGCGCGGGTTCATCTCGATGATGCGAATCTCGCCGTCGGCCGGGTTCACGGCAAACTGAATATTTGAACCGCCGGTCTCGACCCCCACTTTGCGGATGATCGTGATCGCCATGTCACGCAGACGTTGATACTCGCGATCGGTCAACGTTTGCACCGGGGCTACGGTAATCGAGTCGCCGGTGTGCACACCCATCGGGTCGAAGTTTTCAATCGAACAAATGATCACGACGTTGTCAGCCACGTCGCGCATCACTTCGAGTTCGAACTCTTTCCAACCGAGGATCGATTCTTCCACCAGCACCTCGTGCATCGGCGAGGCGGCGAGCCCGGCGCTGACAATTGCTTCAAACTCTTCAGGATTGTACGCGGTACCACCCCCTGTGCCGCCAAGCGTGAACGAAGGCCGCACAATCGCGGGGTAGCCGGTCCGTTCCACGATCTTCTCGGCTTCGGCCCACGACTTGGCAAAACCACCTTCCGGCATCTGCATCCCGGCTTCGTCCATCGCTTGCTTAAACAGCATGCGATCTTCGGCAACCTTGATCGCTTCGCGTTGCGCACCAATCATTTCGACGCCGCATTCTTCGAGCAGGCCGGAGTCTGCGAGCGCGATCGCCACATTCAATGCGGTCTGCCCGCCCACCGTGGGCAGGAGTGCATCAGGTTTTTCTTTACGAATTATCGCGCTGACAGACTCCAGGGTGAGCGGTTCGATATAGGTAATGTCGGCGGTTTCCGGATCGGTCATGATCGTCGC
>JANLZV010000026.1:0-3708 GCA_031366425.1 Pyrinomonadaceae bacterium
TACCAATGCGGAGACGACCTTGATTCTATTCGTAAGGCTATCGGAGCTGCCGCGAAACAGCACCATTACATGTCGAGCAGGATTGGACAATCAGTTTGTGATGAAGCGGCCCTCCGTAATGCCAAGGCGGCTGGCAGACTGACTCCCGTTTCTATTTATTTCGCCCCTCATACGCAAGGGTTTTGTCAGTCCGACGCAACATCTGATCGAAGAGCGGGTCCGAACGCAACGGCTCCAGATGTGGATCGACACGCACGAAGGTGAAACCGACAGCGTGTTCGCGTTCAGCCTGTGACAACCAGCGAAACGCGTTGTCGCGATCGTCGAGCAGGCGTACCGCCAAAGTCGGCGGGTTGCCCCAGTCCCAACCTTTTTGTCATCCCACTTTTTCAAACCAGATGAAACTCTCGACGATGTTGGACACATTGAGAATGGGGGTTAGCCGGCTGGGCTTCATGTCGTAACACCGCTCATGAATTTGCTAAGAGACTATGTGCCAAACGCGTAGATCGCGCTGCGAGTTCTAACGTAGATGCGCCCGTCAGCGATCGCCGGCGTGGCGAAGACTTCGTCGTCGAGTTCGTTCACTTTCAAAACCTGCCAATCGCCGGCGGCTTTCAAAACCGAAACCGCGCCACCTTGTCCGATCAAAAAAAACTTATCGTCAGCCGCCACTGGGGAAGCAAAATACTTATCGATAGCACCATGCAAACGTCCCTGCTTAATCACATTTCCATTCGCGGGATCAAACGAGATTAGGATCCCGCTGTCGTTAATCATGTAGAGCACGCCGCGGTAAAGCAGCGTTGAAGGCACTTGAGGCACTGGCTTGTTGTAGCGCCAGCGAATCGCGTTGGCGGTCTGGTCGCCGCCTCGTCCGTCGCCCCCGAGCTTGATCGCCAGCAGACCATTTTCCGAAGCCATCATCCCGCGAAAAACTTCCCAGTCTTTGGTGTCCAGCTTCTCATTCCGATCCATATCAAACGCTTCAAAGGCATCGGTCAGCATTTTGTCCATCTTGTCCGCCCCGGAAATTTCGGTTTTCGCGATTTGCCGATCGCCATCTTTGTCGTAGCGGGGTAGCGCCTCCTGCCACGAAATGGTCGGCACCTGTTGCCCGGGCTGGTTTTGAGGGAAGCCCCATCCGTTGATGAAAAGCGTTTCACCGTCCTGACTGGCAATCGACTTCATCTCGCAGGCAAGGCCGCGAACCCACCACACGCGCTTGCCGTCCGCCACCGAGTAAGCCGAAAGCTGAAACGATTCGGGGATGACGATCTGCTTCGGACCGCGCCGGGGTTGATAAACGATAGGCGTCGAATAACCCGAGATCACAACCGGACGTTCAACCTTCCAGCGAAGCTTTCCTGAATTTTTGTCGACTGCAATCAGATAGGAGCTCGGGTTGTCCTGATCCACTGGCAGGATCACTTTATCGTCAACCAGGATCGGTGAGGCGCCAAACCCGTAGAACATGTTGAATGGACCGAGCGGTAGCCGCCAACGTTCTTTGCCGGCGCTATCAAACGAGGCCAAACCAAACTCCTGAAAAAAGACGAAGACGTTTGTGCCATCAGTGACCGGACTTGGCGAAGCTGGTCCATTGACGTTTTGCAAACGCCCCGTGCCCGAACGTGGCAATTCGCGTTGCCAAAGTTGTTTTCCGGTTTGGCGATCGAGACAGATCACCAGAAGTTGGTAATTGTCACGCGCGGTTTTTTTGATTTCGGTGTGGGCCGTGAGGTAAATGCGGTCGCGAGTTAACACCGGCGACGAATGTCCAGGCGGCAGCGCGGTTTTCCATAACACATTTTTTCCCGGGCCAAACTCTTCCGGTAGTCCTGTTGATGTCGAGACACCAGTGCCGTTTGGACCACGAAATTGAGACCACTCTTCGGTGGCCGCGCTGGTCGCGATGGAGGTCCCTACGGCTGCAGCCAGCACCATGATCGAAATTGGGATGAATGTTTTTCTTAACTTTGTGATCCGAATTGTCATATGATTTTCCCTGAACGAAGCATTTGAAGACGCACTTCCAAACGCGGGGAGTCCGCGCGAGACCTGTTGGCGAAACGGCGTGATTCTAATGGAACGTGGCTACAAAGGAAACGCCCAATATGATTGCGAGTGATCGCGAGCTTCCATTCTTAATCTGAAATTTGGCGACATGAAAACCATGCCAGTCTCAATTCGAGTTCCTAGCCTGTTCTGGTGCGCCTTCATCGTCTCGATCTTTTCGATGGCTAACGCGGTCTCCGCTCAGTCGCGCCAGGTAAACCAGAACCTCCCGCGCATCGGCACAATTAAAGACTATCCAGCGACTGGATTGATGACGGGTTGCGCCAATCTGTATTTCTATCCCGTACCCAAACGGGAGCTCGCCGGGGACGATTTCATCTTCCTCGCCAGGGGCGACGGCAGTAACGGCTGGATGAACCTGAATGGACGCGACGTCCGTTTGCACCAGGTCAAGTCGCGCACTCGTAGCGACGCAGACGCGCACCAGTATGGCTATCGCGTTGGGCGATTACAGATCACAGTAATTTTTGAGAAGATCAAACCGGAAAGTGCTGCGGCGAGCGATGATGACTTCATGATGAAGATGAAAATTGTTTTAAGACGAGGACGCGCAGTGCGGATTGCGAGAGCGGTGGGCGAATCAGATTGTTAGCAAACGTTACGGGAGAACAATGAATCCTCCGCCTGCTCATATAACAGAGTATGCGCCAAACGAGTAACCTACCATGCGATTGATCTGGGCCGGCATCATCGCGGCGCTGGTCGTGGCCTGCTGATTTGACACCTTTCCTCATCGGGCGCATCGTCTGATCACCGATGATTCCAGTCTCCATACTCGATCTTGTTCCAGTAGTTTTAGGAGAAACACCACGCGAGGCGTTGCCCAAAAGCCTTGACCTGGCGCGACATGCCGAGCGATTGGGTTACCGGCGTTTCTGGGTAGCGGAGCATCACAACATGAGTGGCATTGCCAGCGCGGCCACCTCGGTAGTGATCGGTTATCTCGCCGGGGGCACTTCCACGATTCGCGTCGGTTCGGGCGGTATCATGCTGCCAAACCATTCTCCACTCGTAATTGCCGAGCAGTTTGGCACGCTCGAATCGCTCTATCCCAACCGAATTGACCTCGGACTTGGCCGCGCCCCCGGCACCGACCAGCGAACGCTCCTGGCACTGCGCCGCGATCCGAGGCGCGCGGACGATTTTCCAAACGACGTTTTGGAGTTGCAATCTCTTTTGGCTGAGGTCAAACCGGGAGCACCACGGCAGCCGGTTCGCGCGGTGCCGGGGCGCGGCACGAAGGTTCCGATTTGGATACTTGGATCCAGTTTGTTCGGTGCCGAACTCGCAGCTGCGGCCGGTCTGCCTTACGCGTTTGCGTCTCACTTCGCTCCTGACGCATTGCTCGCAGCGCTCGATGTTTATCGGCAACAGTTCAGGCCATCTGCGCAACTGGATAAATCCTATGCGATGGTCGGCGTCAACGTGGTGGTCGCTGACACTGACGATGAAGCCCGGCACTTGTTCACCACCATCCAGCAATCGTTTACCAATCTACTTCGCGGCAGTCCGGGAAAACTGCAACCGCCGATCGACGACATTGAGAGCTATTGGACGGCGCCCGAAAAGTATCAGGCCCAGCGGATGCTGAAGCATTCGTTTGTCGGTTCACCGGCAACGGTTCGCGCC
>JANLZV010000044.1:0-1799 GCA_031366425.1 Pyrinomonadaceae bacterium
TAGGACAGACATTCCTGTCTGTCCCTCTTAGCGCAACTAGGGGCGGGACCTCGGATGCCGGCTCGTCAACAGCATGAAAATCCGAGCTCCGCACTTCGAACGTTAAGCCTCACATCCCGCTCGCATTCGCCCGCCATCCCGCACCGGAGTCCCGCCTCTAAAAAATCGGACGTAAATTCCATCGACATGTCCGCCGAAACGTGATACAAGGCAAATCCTCAATGGGGTCTTTACGACTCAATACTCAAACGCTCAGTATTCAGTCCTCAAGATTCCAAATCCAATTTCGGAGAGTCCATTGCCATGAGTTCCTGGTCAACTTTCCTCCAGAAAGCAAAGAACAAGATCGCCACCCTTGATATTGAAGAAGGCTGTGACGTGCCATTCTTCCGGGGGCAGCCCGACTCGTCGTGGAAATTGTTACCCAGCCTCGCCCGTCACAAATTGTTGGATACCCGAGCCACGAGCAACCCGGAGGAGGATCTTTACTTTGACTTCGTTACGCAGGCCGGAGCGCTCCTGCCCGAAAACACTTCGCCGTGGTCCATTGCGTTCCAGATGCAGCACTACGGCCTGCCAACGCGCATGCTGGATTGGACCGAAACATTCTCCGTTGCGCTTTACTTCGCCTTGAAGGGCGCCACGAGCGAAGCAGCAATTTGGATACTCGATCCTTTCAAGCTCAACAAGACCACCATCAACCAGGAGATGCTCATTCACCCAACCGAATTGAGCAAGAATTACGAAACTTACTTTATTGATCGGAGCGCGACGCTGGAAGGAAACGTGGTGGCGCTGTCGCCGCTGCGTCACAACCCGCGCGTCATGAATCAGCGGGCCGGCTTCACCCTGCACGACGACTTGAAGAACCCGCTCGAGGAACTGCATCCGCAGACGGTTACAAAGCTGGTACTGCCCGCGGATGGCTTCGCTGACGCCACAAAGTTTGTCGATCTCGCAGGCATCAACGAGTTTACACTGTTCCCTGATCTTGACGGACTTGCACGGCAGTTGAAAGGAAAGTATTTCAAGCTCAAACGCGGGACGTGACGCACAACGAAACCTGTGCCCCTTCGTTTCACTGGAGGCGCGGTGACCCGCGATCCGTGTTTTAGGAAAGCAAAAAGCCGCTTCTCAAAATCGACTGCAACCGCGATTCGCGATGGCAAGATTCTGCGTATACGCGCCGGCACGAAGCCGCACGCATCATTGGCATTTGGGGGGTCGTCGTTGAAGGGCGCGTGTTTGTGCGGTCTTGGAGCCTGAAGCCGCGAAGCTGTTACCGCGCATTCCCTGAAGAGCCATGCGGCGTGATCCTGGTCAACGGGCGCGAGCTTCTCGTGCGTGCAGTATTCACTCGCAGCGAACGCTTGAAGGATGCCGTTGATTTTGCCTATCGCGAAAAATACAACACGCCAGGCGCGCTTCATTATGTCAAAGGCTTCAAGAACAAAAAGCGCCGCGACACAACCCCGGAAATTAGTTCCGCTTTAGAGACTATCCGCAGATTGCGCAGATTACACAGATAGCTCCTCAGCAAAAAACGTTTGGCGCAAGTCCAACGCAGCGCTCACTATTGATTGGCGTGAGTCTTGTCGCTTTCTCCTAAGCTTTTTTTCTCTGGGTAATCTCGACAGGCGCTGCATCTGGAATCCTCGCCGGATTAAGCTTTTCCATAACCACCAACAAAATGCCGCGGCAAAATCACCGACGAAGTTTCTTGCAAGGAGAAACTCCTGGCTCTTACGCAGAGCCCAACAGGTTTAGGAGGTTGACTAATGTTTTCTCTCAAACGATTC
>JANLZV010000048.1:0-8865 GCA_031366425.1 Pyrinomonadaceae bacterium
GCCAGTGAATCGCTGGCGGGAAGGAGATTTGGTTATGGGAATGTCATCAGGCGGAGGCGGTGGTCTCCAGTCAGAAATCAACGTCACCCCAATGGTCGACATTATGTTAGTGCTGTTGATCATCTTCATGGTCGTCACTCCACTGCTGCAGCACGGGGTGACCGTTGCCCTGCCAAAGGACCTTCAGAATCCTGAGGAAGATCAGAAGATTACGAGCGACAAATCCGTCGTCATTTCGATCCCGGATAACGGCAAATACTTCCTTGGCAAAGAACCGATGCAAAAGGAACAGATCAAGGAACGGGTCCAGAAAATGTTGGACAACATCAAGACGGAAGAAGACAAGATTGTCTATATCAAAAGCGGTATCGGAGTCGACTACGGTGATGTGGTCAACGTTATCAATGAGGTCCGGGCCCTGGGAGTGGACAAGATCGGTTTAGTGGCGGACAAGAAGAAGGGTGATGGAGCAGCGGCTCCGGCCCCCGCGCCAAAACCGGTGTAAGCATGGACGCAGTGTAAGTCGTTCGCAGTCTTAAAGGAGCAAATACAATGGCGGGCAGTAGTTCCAGAGCGATACCTTATATTAACGTCACTCCTCTTATTGACGTGCTGTTGGTGGTGCTGATTATTTTCATGGTCATCACGCCGCTGAAACCGAGCCGTTTTCAGGCGGACATTCCCACCCAACGAGATCCGAATGAAGATTTGAGCCAGCTGAAACCCAATCCGCTTACGCTCGTGGTTTCGATCTCCTCTGATCTTCAGTTAAAGCTAAACCAGGATGGCATCGGATCAGTTAACGATACCTCTCCTTTGAGCCAAAAACTCCTTCAGTTGTTCAGGCAAAGGAAGGACCTGCGGGCGTACAAACCCGGCATGGAGACACGTTCTGATTTATCTGACGACGCGCGGCTGGAAAAGACTGTATTCGTAAAGGCCCCGCGCTCTGTGAAATACGGCGACGTCGTTAAAGTTATTGACGCGATTAAAGGTTCGGGCGCGAGTCCCGTCGGTCTTCAGGTAGACGACTTACCAAATTAGGTTTCTGCTGGACCGGTGCGCAGATCAGCTCGAAGCAGTGTTCATCCAATCACATACAATGGAGCTTGCGGATAAATGAAACTCTCTCAAACTAGAATTGCCGTGACGTTGGCGGTTCTTGTTTTCACGGCCTCAGGTTGTGGATTGGTCAATCGGGTTCGGGCGAAGAACGAACTAAACGAGGCCGCTCGGGCTTATCGTGAAGGGCATTTCGTCGAGGCTGAACAGAGCTCCCGGCGGGCGCTTGAAATGGATCCCGAGAGCAAGACGGCGCGTTCGTTTATCGCGCGAACGATCCATGCTCAATATAAGCCTGGCGTCCAGGCGCCGGAGAATATCGCCAAGGCTAACGAGGCGATTCAAGCGTATCAGGAGATTCTGGCCAAGGATCCCAAGAACGACGAAGCCTATAAAGCGATTGCCTATCTCTACGGCGCGATCAAGGAGGATGAGAAACTCCGCGGCTGGATTTCGTCGAGAGCAAACGACAGCAGTGCGCCCAGCGACAAACGCGCTGAAGCTTACATCGTGCTGGCCAGTAAAGACTGGGACTGCTCCTTCAAGATGACGGAACTTCCCAGCAACAAAGTGACCACGCTCGCGGCCGGCAATCGAGCTACCGTCTCCTACAAGAAGCCGAAAGAACAGAAGGACTTTGACACCGCGCAGGCCTGCGTCAAGCGAGGGCTTGAGGAGATCGAAACTGCAATCAAGTTAGATCCGGCAAGCGAATCCGGCTGGTCATACAAGACGAATCTTTTGCTCGAGGCATCGAAACTCGCCGAGATGGATGGCAAGACCGATCAAAAGGTTGAACTCGACAAGCAGCGGGACATTGCCCAGAAGCGCACGAATGTCTTGAGTGAAGCGAATCAAAAGAAGAAGCAGGAAGAAGCTAATAAGACTCCTGCTCCCGCAAAGGACTAGCCCACTGCTCCAAGTCTGATCATGGTGATGCCCGGCTTCTAGTCGGGCATCACCATTTTGTTATAATCGAATCCAACGCTTCAGCCCCTTATTAGTCTGGTAAATCGGTCCGTAGCCAAGATGATTCGTATCGAAGAAATTGTCGACACCGTCGCCGGAAATCATCCCCAAGCGGATCTCGATCTGCTGCGCCGGGCCTACCTCTTTTCAGCCCGAGAACATAAGGGCCAGAAGCGCGCGTCGGGCGAGTCGTACCTGGTCCATCCCCTGGCGGTTGCCGACATCCTCGCCAACATGAAGCTCGACGAAGTGTCCGTGGCCACCGGCCTGCTCCACGACGTCGTGGAAGACACCCTCGTCGATCTCGATACCATCCGCCAGTATTTCGGCGAAGAGATTGCTCATCTGGTTGACGGCCTCACTAAGATTGCCCAAATCAGTAATATTTCACGCGAAGAGCAGCAAGCGGAAAACGTTCGCAAGATGTTGCTGGCTATGGTAGACGACGTCCGCATCGTCCTCATCAAGCTCGCCGACAGGCTGCACAACATGCGCACGTTGCAATATCTCAACCCGGAGAAGCGCAAGCGCATCGCCGAAGAAACGATGGAAATCTTCGCGCCGATTGCCCACCGTTTGGGAATGGGTAAGTTGCGTGGCGAGCTTGAAGACCTCGCCTTTCGCCACCTCCATCCCGAAGATTATCGTGAGCTCTCCGAGCAACTTGAAAAGCGCCGCGCAGAAACCGAAGCATTTCTCAAAGGCGTGACTGAACGCATCGAAACGAAGATGACTGAAGCGGAAGTTCCTTTCGTGCGGGTGGAAGGCCGGGTCAAACGTCTCTATTCGATTTGGAAAAAACTGAAGAGCCAGAAGATCGAGCTTGAACAGGTTTACGATCTGGTAGCGGCGCGAGTGGTTACACCAAATGAAGTCAGGCACTGTTATGCGGCCCTCGGTGTGATTCACAACACCTGGCGGCCGGTGCCGGGCCGGATCAAGGATTGGATCGCCACCCCCCGCGACAATCTTTATCAGTCGCTACACACCTCCGTGATCGGTTCCGACGGGCAGTCGTTTGAAGTGCAGATTCGCACTGAAGAGATGCACCAGATTGCGGAAGAGGGAGTAGCGGCCCATTGGAAATACAAGGAAGGAAAGCGGGGCGCGCGCGACGACGACAATGCGTTTCAAGCCCTGCGTTCGCTCGTTGAATGGACTCAGGAAGTCAAAGATTCGCGCGACTTCCTCGATTCGTTAAAGCTGGATCTTTATCCCAAGGACGTTTATGCCTTTACGCCGATGGGTAAAGTGATTCAACTCCCGCGTGGTGCAACGCCCGTAGATTTTGCTTATGCCATTCACTCGGAGGTAGGAAATACCTGCACTGGGTCGCGAATTAACAGTCGCATCGTGCCGCTGCGCAGCCAAATCCAGAATGGAGACGTCGTCGAGATCCTCACCTCATCGAATTCTCATCCTTCACGTGATTGGTTGAACTTTATCGTCACCTCGCGCGCGCGCAATCGAGTCCGGCACTGGGTCTCAGAACAACAGCGTTCCGAGTCGATCGAAATCGGCCGTAAGTTGTTTGAGAAGGAGGCGGCCAGATTCCACTTGTCGGCCAGGAAACTCTTTGGCGAGAACGACAAAGAGATGAAACGTGTAGCCGGCGAGTATGGCTATGGTCGGGTTGAAGATCTGCTGGCCGGTATTGGCTATGGCAAGCTGGTCCCGCGCAACATCATTTCGAAGTATCTGGGACCCGAGCAATTTGAGCAGCTCGACAAACAGAAGGAGTCGCGGCTGCGCACTGGCGTGCGGGCCGTCAAGCGGCTGATCCGGTATGGCGACGATTCGATCGTCGTGCGTGGGGTTGATGATCTGATGGTGATCCGTGCCCGTTGTTGCAATCCGCTTCACGGAGAAGAAATCATCGGATACATCACTCGCGGCAAAGGAGTCGCGGTCCACACGAAGCGTTGCATAAACGTCGGGCAGCTGATGATCAACCGCGAGAGGATCGTGGAAGTTGAATGGGCGGGCCGGCCTGAGAAGAACGCCTACGCGGTGAAGCTGTTGGCGGTCACTGAAAACCGCACCGGCATGATTGCGGGAATCACCGGGGCGATTTCAGATATGAAAACCGGAATTCGCGATGCTCGAGCATCGGTAGCTTCCGATGAACGCGGTCATATCGAGGTGACCGTTGAAGTGTTTGACGTCAAGCACCTCGAGAAGGTGATCAGCTCGATCAAAGGCGTTCCCGGAGTACTGGATGTGGAAAGAATGCAGGGAGCCGCTTAGCAGACTTCGGTAAGATGACTTCGCAAAACTCGTGGGCATGGGCCACCTCACTGAAGTGGGCGCTAATATGCCTGCGCTTGCAGGAGTTGCGGGCGAAGGCGCCCGCGGTCCGGTGAATAAGACTTTCAAACAGAACCTCATTTGATCCCAGTTCACTTTTGCCCTTGTTTGAGCCTTTCTGTTAGAATCCCCCTTTTCATTTGCTCGCGGAAAAAGGGGTATTCGCAACTGTGAAGGTGATCATTCAGACGGCAGACGCTCCGGCAGCGATAGGGCCGTATTCGCAGGCCGTCAAGGCGAATGGGCTCGTGTTCGCTTCGGGACAGATTCCGATCGATCCCCAAACCGGTCAATTTGTTCCAGGTGGGATTGCTGAGCAAACTGAACAGGTAATAAAGAATTTATCGGCTGTGCTTGAGGCAGCCGGGAGCGGCTTGAGCAGCGTCATAAAGACCACCGTCTTTTTGGCAGATATGCAGGAGTTCACCGCGATGAACGAAGTCTACGGGAAGTTCTTCGAGCTCGAACCGCCGGCGCGGGCCACTGTGGAGGCGTCGCGATTACCGCGCGACGCGAAGGTTGAAATTGAGGCGATTGCCCTGGTGGCAAACTAGAAACCGGCGCCGAGGAGTTAACCCCGCGCCGGTTCTTTCTGAGATAAGTTTTGAAAACTAGGCGGCTTTCGCTACTTTTCCAGCTTTGATGCAACTGGTACAGACCTTCATGCGTTGCGTGCCGCCTTGTGGGACCTGGACCCGAATGGACTGTAGATTTGGATTGAACCGGCGCGGAGTCCGATTATTTGCATGAGAGACATTATTCCCGAATTGGGGTCCTTTATCGCAGACTTCGCAACGTTTGGCCATGATTTTTACAATTCCTCCAGAGCTTTACTGAGTGCCCGGCTCACATAGACTGAGTTTAGGGGCAATGTTGAAACAAACTTTATAGCAAACCGTTTTCGAGCGCGTCAAGTAACGAAGCCGCGACAGGACGAGCGATTTCCCAAAGGAGCAACGATCCAAGTGCAAAGAACCGCAAGACTAACTACCGCCGCCGCCCTGCTGGCGCTAATTTCATTTTCCTTCACTGCATGCGGCAATGGGGGTAGTTCAGACAACAAAGACAGCCTGGTAGCCGCGACGGTGAACGGTAAAAATATCTTGCTCCGCGAGGTAGAGCAGTCAGTGAGCCGGCAGGCCGGGGGACAACAAGCGCAACTCTCGCAGCTTGAGTTGGCCCAGGCGAGGCTGCAAGTGTTGGGCAGCCTGATCCAGCGCGAGGTACTGTTTCAACGGGCTGAAAGAGAAAAGGTGTTGCCGACAGACGATCAGATCACGGCGATCATCAATCAGCAGAAGCAGCAGAGTGGCATGACGGACGACGACTTTCAAAAGAACTTGACGGCCCAGAGTCTGACGATGGAAGTGCTGCGAGAAGAAGCGCGCAAAGACATCGCGATTAAAAACCTGCAGGAGAAGTTCAGTTCGAAGATTACCGTCAACGACAAAGAAGTCGAAGATTTTTACAATGGTAACCGCCAGCAGTTTGTCAGTGCCCGCGGCGCGGCGTTGGGAGTAATCATCGTAGATCCTTCGGACAACAGTGCACAGGGCATCACCCAGTTCGATGCTAAAAATGATGCTGAGGCCAAACTGAAGATCGATAACGTTTACCAACAACTCAAGGGCGGCGCAGACTTCGCCACGGTGGCCCGCGCCAAGAGCGAAGACGCGCAGAGCTTGCTTCGCGGCGGTGACATCGGCTTCTTTAGTGAAGACGGAATGAAGCAGGCAGGTTTGCCCAAAGAATTGATCGATGTGTTCATGGGTTCAATGCAGGTTGGCAGCTTTACCGAGCCGAAGTTGGTTAACAACAAGTGGTACGTCTTCAAGCTGGAAGAGAAGCGACTGCAAACTGAAAATCTTACACTCGAGAGTCCTAACGTACGCCAGCAGATTACTCAGGCCCTGATCAATCAGCGGAAGGAAATTCTCAACGCGGCTTTGCTCGAGGTCGCTATGAATGAAGCCAAGATCACAAACAAGTTGGCGAATACGATGATCGAGAATCCAAGTAATCTTGGTTTGCGACCGGCATCGCCTGGCACTGTCCCGTCGCAGGCTCCGGCAACTACGCCCGCGGTCACCACGACTCCGCAATCACCGGCGACGGCGACTCCGGAAGCCGCCAGTTCCAAAGCGGCTCCCAAGGATTCGCCGAAGCCAAACGCTTCACCCAAGGGCTAGCTTTGGCGACAGCTTTTCGCGGGTGTGGAGGCTTCGTCAGCTCCGCACCCGCTTTGTTCTGTACACCGAGTATCGTTATTTAAACGCTCATGTTGTTTCGTCTTTCAGAAGTTCACAAGTCTTACGGTACTCAGGATGTTTTGCGCGGCACCTCGCTGCAAATAAATCCCGGCGAGCACATCGGACTCGTGGGACGTAACGGTGCCGGAAAGACGACCATCTTTCGGCTCGTCAACAGCGAGGAAACTCCCGATAAAGGGGAAGTGATCCGAGCTCGCGGCACAAAGCTGGGGTTGTTGGCCCAGCACATCCACTTCGAAGCTGGTTCAACAGTGCACGAGTCGGCCCTCGCAGCCTTCGGCCACCTTCAGCAGATCGAACACGAAATGCACGAACTCGAACACCGGATGGCTGAAGTTGATGCCGACCTTGAGAAGGTGTTGGAACGTTACAGCGACCTGCAACATCAATTTGAGCGTGAGGGTGGATTTGAATACACAGCCAAAGCCGAGTCTATTCTGCAGGGACTCGGCTTTGAACGTGAGAGTTGGTCGCTGGAGACTGAAAAGCTTTCCGGCGGTCAGCAGAATCGGCTGGGCCTGGTCCGTCTGCTCCTGGCTGAACCCGACGTGCTCTTGCTTGACGAGCCGACGAACCATCTCGATGTCGCAGCCGTCGAATGGCTGGAAGAGTTTCTGCAAACCTACAATTCAGCTTACGTCGTTATCAGCCATGACCGTTATTTTCTCGATCGTGCCTGTCGCAGAATTATTGAGTTGGAAAACGGAAGGGCGTCCAGCTATACCGGTAACTATTCTCACTACCTCATTGAACGCGAGGAGCGGCGTGAAGCGCAGCAGCGGGCCTACGACAATCAGCAGCAGTTGATCGCCAAGACCGAGGAGTTTATCCGCCGCAATCTCGCCGGACAGAAAACAAAACAGGCGAAATCGCGAAGGACGATGTTGCAGAAGATGGAACGCGTTGATGCGGTGCGGGCCGACCAGTCACAAGGTGACTTCCGCTTGCGGTCGATCGAGCGGACCGGCAACCACGTGTTGATGGTTGAAGGAGCCACGATCGGTTATCCCGGGAAAACTCTCGCCAGCGATATTTCGTTTACGCTGCGGCGGACAGAATGTCTTGGGATCATCGGACCAAATGGATCTGGCAAGACGACGTTTCTGAAAACAATACTTCGCAAAGTACCGGCCCTGGCCGGTGAAATTCGATGGGGGACGAAGGTGGAGATTGGCTACTACGCGCAACAACTCGATGATCTTGATGATCGAAACGAGATCATCATGGAATTGCGACGCGTGGCTGCTTCTGATGCCACTGCCGGCGAGTTGCGTTCTTTCCTGGCGAAGTTTCTTTTCACCGGAGACGATGTTTACAAAAAAGTTCGCGACCTCTCGGGTGGCGAGAAGGGCCGCCTCGCGCTCGCGAAGCTAATCTATTCGCGCGTTAATGTGCTGGTGCTCGATGAACCGACTAACCATCTGGATATTCCGTCGCGTGAAGCGTTGGAAGAGGCGCTCGACGCTTTCGAGGGGACTATTCTGACGATCAGCCACGATCGGTATTTCCTGGATCGAGTGGCCACTCAAATGCTCGCGCTGGATGGTGAAGGTAACGCGGAGCACTACGATGGCGACTACACGCAGTATCACGATTGGAAAGCGAGCGGAACGGGCGCCGCGTCCGTGCCCTTGAACCATAACAGCAGTGTGAACTGGCCCGCGCCCAATGTTGAGCCTGAAGCGTCGGTACAGTTGGCGCAGTCGGCCTCAGTTGCGGTCAAGTCGAAAAAGACGGGGAAAGGGAAGTCGTCCACACCCGCAGCCAAGCCGTCGATTAAAGTGATCAAGAAGTCAGGCAACGACGTTGGGTCATCGAAGAAACTTGAAGCCGAAATAGCTGAGACTGAAAAAAAGCTCGCAGAGATTTCAGATGAGATGGCGAGGCCGGAGGTCGCGCGCGATGCGACGAAGTTGATCGGTCTGGATGAGGACTACCGGAAGACGGAGTCGCGTTTAGCGCTGCTCTACGAACAGTGGGAAAAATTAGCCGCGCAAGCTTAAACAGCTGAAGCCCGACCGTTGTGGAGGGCTCAAGCTTTGGATTCGAGCCGTTCCATACAACCGCCTGGTTAAGGTAGTGCCCAAGTTGAGAGTGCCCAGTCTAAATTGGAACACAACCGCCCAAGTCGCTCGCTTGACAGTGATAAGTTGCTTTGTTACTTTCGGGCCTCGTTTGCGGGTTAGTTTAAAGCGAGTAAATAAAAGGCCTTAGGCGCGTAGCTCAGGGGTAGAGCACTACCTTGACACGGTAGGGG
>JANLZV010000057.1:0-4940 GCA_031366425.1 Pyrinomonadaceae bacterium
GGAGAACAATCCCGGCGTATCGGGCGCGAGATCTCCGGGAGCGAGTACGCATTTACACCGGCCTTTGAAGAAGACATTCAGAAAGCGGTGACGCAGTATGCAACGCGTGTGAACAAGCAGAATGGCTCGCGTTTGCTGCCCGTAGTGTTTGCGCGGGGGAAGATTGAGGCGCCAAGGCTGATTGCGGCTTTCAAGGCGCGCAATGTCTCGCCGCTCATTGGCCTTTACATTCCCTGGGTCGAATCGGCCTACGTCAACATTCAATCGCCAAATCCAATGGGCGCAATTGGCATGTTTCAGTTTCTGCCAAAGACAGGCGAACACTATGGACTTTCAGCGGCGGAATTACTGGATGTAGAGAAGTCAGCCGACGCAGCAGCACGCTATATCACCGACAGCCTTGACACCTTCAAGGGCGATCCGATGAAGGAAGCGTTGGCCCTGTTGTCTTACAACCGTGGGGTTCAAAAGACCGCTCGCGATCTGAAGGGTTCGCTTAACGATCAGAACAGGCAATGCAGCATCTGCGCACTTAACGCTGACCGCGAAAAACTTGACGATACATTTCGCTCGGAAAGCGTGTACTACGTGCCGCTCTTTTTCGCCGCGGCCATCATCGGCGAAAACCCGCAAGTGTTTGGCCTGCAGGGGCCGCCGCTTTCGGCCCACTGATGAACCGCTAGTTAACCCGCAAACGTCGCATCACGCGAACGCCGGCGCGCCAATCTTCGTTGATATCGAAACGATAAATTTCGATGTCGGGATCGATTGAGCGCGCCAGCGTATTGAACGAGGGGTGGACGCGAAGCGTGGGCGCGACGAGATAGATGAGTGGCGGTTCGTCTCTGATTCTGCGATCGCCAAAGAGTTTGGCGCGCGCGATGTGACCGCGACGACGATGCGCTTCAACGCGTTGCCAGTAATCCGCACCCTGAAGTACGTGCTCGCGGGCCTCAGAAATCTTAAGTTCGATCACGGCCAACCGGCCATCGTGTCGTAGTGCAAGCAGATCTATTGGACGAACCCCCGCGACACCACCGCGCGCGGTCCGAAATTGCGCATGCAGCGGAGCGATGATCAAACCCGGATCCAATTTGGAAATGTCCCGACGGAGCAGCGACTCAAGCCAGGCCTCGCCCGCATTTCGATAGAGCGCGTGATAGTGGTCGCGTGAATTTGCTGATCGGTGTTGGGCGAGGCTGGTAATCAGATTGGACCACTCGGGCTCATTCGTCTCGTCGAGCTTTTGCCGCCTTCCGCCTTCGACCCCAAACCAAACTGTTTCCTGTCCCAGCAACTTGCGCACGCGCGCGAAAGGCAACCCGAGGTAACGCAGGGTCTGACCGTGGCGCGCGTTAAGCACGTCGATCGCCTCGGGTGCGATTGCCATGATTTGCTTAACGCACTCATTCGAGGTATCGCCAGGCACGGGTGGAAACCGCGCCGTGCGTTTTTTCCAAAGTTGCTCGCGGGACGGGGCCTCCACTAGTTTCAACTCAGTCAACTGCTGGTCATGTTCGAAAATCACGATCGCTTCTCGCAGGCTTGCTCGCAGCAAGGCGACCCGCTGAAGCAGAGGCTTAACGAGTACGCTTTCCACGACCAGCCAAAGCTGTTGCAGGTAAGGAGCGCGCAAGCGTTCGCCCGCTCGGTTGAACCACAGCAGAGCGGCTGCGAGAAACGCGTCGGCATCGCTCTGCTGACTCGAGGCGACTGATCCAGTAACCGCGATGCGCTGATGCTTCTGCCTCAGAATGATCCGCGCGAAACGTCCTGGTTGGCCACGTCGCGCGCCCGGGCTCAACGCAGCACGTTCTACCTTCGCGCCAACGTAGTTAGCGCAGACAAGTTGCGCAAGTTGATCGCAACGCTTCTGCCGTGCTGTTCTAACCGTTAGGGCGATCGCGCTGGCTGCGGCACGCGGCACCAGTTCGATCAAAGGATGTCGAATTCCGACCTTTCGTGCAGCCTTCAGAATCAGCTTTTCGCCCGTCCAGTCCCAATTCAGAATTCTCCACGAGCGGCTGCCATGCTCAGTCCACACAGTCACTATCAGCCGTTCGCGCACCGACCATACTTGCAGCTCATTGCGGGTCAGCGACTCTGTCTTACCGGCTTGCTCGTCGCCGTCGCCCAACGTGCAAAACCACTCCGCGTGAGTTTGCAGCAACTCCGCCACCCTCGTTCTGGCAGCTTCGACTCGCGCTGCGGTGTTAACTCGTTCTGGCATCAGACTCACTAAAAGTGATCCGGAAATGCGTAAGCTTCAGCTCTACTCTAGGTGCGGGAGCGGGAGGCTCGCCAGTGTTTCTGTTGGAGGCTTCCTCGTCTGACCATAAAAAGCTTTTTGCTTCAAATCTTCTTGATAAAGTTAGCTTTTCGTTTGCCCGCTACCGTTTCCGGTTCCGATAGTGCTACCCTTTTTTGTCCAAAATCCAAATCATCGCTAACGCATCGTTAATGAAAAACGTCTATCTAACAGCATCCGTGCGCACACCAATTGGCCGCTTCGGCGGCAGTTTGGCCGCGCTAACTGCCGCTGACCTGGGAGTGGCCGTGGCGAAGGAATCACTGAAGCGAGCGGCGCTTGAGCCCGGCGCAATTGAGCAATCGATCTGGGGTTGCGCGAGACAGGCGGGCGGCGGGCCAAACGTCGCGCGGCAGATTACTTTTCGCGCCGGCGTTCCGGAAAGCGCGCCGGCGTTTACTGTTAACCAAGCGTGTGGCTCCGGGTTGCAGGCGATCTTGCTCGCCGCGCAACAGATCCTGCTCGGTCGCGCAGAGATCGTGTTGGCGGGCGGAACCGAGAGCATGTCGCGCGTTCCGTATTTTGCCGAAGGCGCGAGATGGGGAATGCGAATGGGAAACACTGAACTGGTCGATGGCATGTATCGCGACGGCTTCAACGATCCCTTGTCGGGCCTCGTGATGGGCGAAACTGCGGAGAACCTGGCCCAACGTTACGACATCTCGCGCAGGGAGCAGGACGAATACGCGCTTCGTTCTCAGCAACGTGCCGAGGCGGCAATTACTTCAGGTCGATTTGACGATGAAAAGGTGGCGCTCGAAATCAAAGATCGCAAAGGCGCGGTCCAAACATTTGCTACAGACGAACATTCGCGGAAGGGCACGACGATCGAGGACGTCGCGAAGTTGCGTCCGGTGTTTTCCAAGGATGGCACTGTGACGGCAGGAAACTCTTCCGGGATTACTGACGGTGCCGCGGCGGTAGTGGTGATGAGCGAAGCGGCCGTGGCTAAAACTGGCGCCACACCCCAGGCGCGCATCGTCGATTATGAAGTGTCCGGGGTGGCCCCGGAGATCATGGGGATTGGTCCAGTGCCGGCGATTCGAGCTCTGCTTGCCAGACAGAATTTGACGCTCGCGGAAATCGATCTGATCGAACTAAATGAAGCGTTTGCCGCGCAAGTGATCGCCTGCGACCGGGAACTTGATTTTGATCCGGATCGACTAAATGTAAACGGCGGTGCGATCGCCATCGGCCATCCCATCGGTTGCACGGGGGTCAGGATCACCACGACCTTGTTACACGAGATGGCCAAACGAGAGTCCCGTCTGGGTCTCGCGACTCTTTGCGTTAGCGGTGGAATGGGACTGGCGCTCCTGCTTGAGCGCGCATAGTGGGGTTTTCAGTCGAAGTGCGGGAGGCAGCCCACTTTACTCGTGACGCATCTGTCTTAAGCGTCGATAAGAACAACGTATTCATTTGGTCAGCGACCGATTCAAGAAAGGGTTTTATAAGTGAAGAATAGATTTTTCAGACAATTTGCAGTGGCTGCAGCACTCGTTGTAGTGGCGTCGGTGAACGCATCGTCGCATGGACTCAATTCGGCGCCCGAACCGAAAACTGTGCCAAGCCTGTTATCGTTATTGCCGCCATCTGATGCAGTGGCGTTGATTAACGTCAATCGTGTGTTTGACGATGCGTTACCGAAACTGCTGGCCGAAAGCCCGGCGAAAGCGACTGAGGTTGCCGAGGAGTTGGCTAAGTTCAAAACGCAAACGGGTCTCGATCCGCGCTCGTTTCAGCAGATCGCGCTCGGGCTTGGTTATACCTACCCCTCGCCGGGCATCACCAAAATTACGACCGTTGCGATCGCGCGCGGCACCTTCAACTCCGGCGCCCTCGTCGCCGCCGGCCGTTTGGCAGCAAATGGAAAATACGCGGAGCAAAAGTATCAGGGCAAAACGATCTACCTGTTTTCCCTCGACCGGAGCCTTAAGCTGCTCGGCTTATGGAACATTCGGGTGAACGATCTGGCGGTGACTTCCCTCGATTCCCAAACGCTCGCGCTCGGGACCTTGGAAAGTGTACGCGGCGTAGTCGATGCGAACCGCTCAGGTAAACATGCGAACCCCCAACTCGTTTCATTGGCGAGCAACGATCCCAACGCCATAGTGGGTTTTGGCGGAAATATTTCCGAGCAACTGATGCAGACGTTGCGACGCACAAACGATAGCCTGGCGCGTGAGTTAACTGCAGTGCGACAGGTTTATGGTTCGCTGGGGATGACCAGCGCGGACATGGAGTTGATGGTTGCGGCGCGGACGGTTGATCCTGATTCAGCGAAGAATCTTAGTGACACCGTTGAAGGCTTAACGCAGCTCGGCTCGTTTTTTATCGGCCGGCTGTCTCCTGTGAAAGAAACGCTGGCGCGTAGTGCCTTGAAAAATTTGAAGGTCACGATCGCGGGAAATGAGCTGCAAATCCGGACTACGGTAGCTCAATCGCAAGTCGCGCCGCTGATGCGCGGATATTGATCCGCTAGTTCTAAAGCAGAAGCCCGACCGTCGGGGAAGGCTCGGATCTTGTGACTAACGTCTCAAGACCGGGCCCACCCGGACGGTCGGGCGTCTGCGTTAGAAAAAACGGATCAATATCCGCGCAACAGCGGCGCGACTTGAGATTTAGCTAACGT